>DAIUKN010000285.1:0-4644 GCA_036848195.1 Bacteroidota bacterium | reverse complement strand
ATGGAGGTGTAGGCGAACGATGAAGATCCGACTTGCTTTCGGCATGATGGGATTGCTTCTGGGGGGAATGCTCTCTGCGGAGGCTCAGATCAACGCACGGATGCTCCAATACCCTGATGTCTCCCAGACCCACATAACCTTTGCCTATGGTGGTGATATCTGGATTGTGCCGAAAGAAGGGGGGACAGCCAGCAAACTGAGCTCCCCTCCCGGGCAGGAGCTATTTCCGAAATTTTCCCCCGACGGGAAGTCGATTGCCTTCAGCGGCAACTACGATGGGAACATCGACATTTACACAGTTCCGGCCTTCGGCGGACCGCCCGTGCGAGTTACACATCACGGTTCGGCTGAAAGGCTCCTCGATTGGTACCCGGATGGTGCGCATCTCCTTTTTGCTTCCGCAATGGAAAGCGGGCGGCAACGCTTCAGCCAGCTCTTTTCCGTCTCAGCGAAAGGCGGGATGCCGGCGAAGCTCCCCATGCCGTACGGTGAGATGGCGTCCCTTTCTCCCGATGGGCAGAAGATTGCCTACACCCCGCGGACGACAGTATTCCGGACATGGAAGCGCTACCGCGGCGGGATGACCACAGATATCTGGGTCTTCAATCTCAAGGATTTCACTGCCGAGAATATCACCAATGACCCGGCCAACGACGAGTTGCCGATGTGGCACAAATCGACGATTTATTTCCTCTCCGACCGCGGTTCAGAGAAACGGGCCAACATCTGGGCTTACGACCTGAATACAAAGCAGACGCGGCAGATTACGAAGGTCACGGATTTTGACATCCACTTCCCTTCCCTCGGGCCTTCAGACATTGTGTACGAATCCGGCGGACGCCTCTACCTGCTCGACCTGCAGAGTGAGCAGTCGCGTGAGGTGAAGATTACTGTCGTCACCGATCAGATGACACTCAAGCCAGGAATCGAGGCCGCCACGGGGTATATCCAATCGGTGAGAATCGCACCCGACGGCAAACGGGCTCTCGTTGAAGCGCGGGGGGATATCTTCTCCCTTCCTGCGGAAAATGGTGTCATCAGGAACCTGACCGGAACGCCCGGAGTTGCGGAGCGGAGCCCGGCGTGGTCGCCGGACGGCAAGATGGTAGCGTACTGGAGCGACAGGTCGGGTGAATACGAGTTGACGCTGCGCGAAATGAGCAAGCCGGACGAAGAGAAAAAGCTCACGTCCTACGGCCCCGGGTTTCGCTACAAGATCAGCTGGTCGCCCGACAGCAAGCGAGTCGCATTTGTCGACAACGCCATGGCGATCCACATCTTCGACATCGAGAAGGAAAAGACGATCGACGTCGACAAGGGCCTGTACATGTTTCAGGGTCAGCTCCAGAATTTCGGTGTCAGCTGGTCTTCTGACGGCCGCTGGATGGCCTATGCACGGGAGCTGGATAACCGCAGTACGGCAATATTCCTCTTTGACACGGAGAACGGCAGCAGACACCAGCTGACGACGGGGTACTATTCGGAATCGGACCCTGCTTTCGATCCCGACGGAAAATACCTTTACTTCCTGACCAACAGAACCTTCGCCCCGATCTATGGTGATGTCGATAATGCGTGGGTCTATCCCAATACCACTACCATTGCAGCCGTGACGCTCAGGAAGGATCTTCCCTCGCCTCTCGCCCCGAAGAACGACGAGGTGGATATGAAGAAGGAAGAGAAGAAGGACGAGAAGAAAGACGAGAAGAAGGATGAAAAGGAGAAGAAAGACAAAGAGGGGGATAAGGAGAAGAAGAAAGAGAAAGTGAAAATCGATCTGGAGGGGTTCGAGGGGAGGGTGGTTATCCTTCCTCCCAAAGCCGGCAACTACGGCGGTCTGAGCGCCGTTTCGGGGAAGGTCGTCTACGTCAATCCGCCCAACACGGGATCTCCCGACAAGAAGAAGCCGCTGAAGTATTTCGATCTTGAGGCCCGTGAGGAGAAGACCATGATCGACGATGCTGACGGGTTCGACATTTCTGCCGACGGCAAGAAGGTTCTTGTCAGCCAGTCGGGCTCGTACGGCATCTTCGACCTGAAAGCGGACCAGAAGCTGGACAAGAAGCTCAACACCGGCGACATGAGAATGACCGTGGATCCTCGCGCCGAATGGAAACAGCTCTTCACGGAAGCCTGGCGGCTTGAAAGGGACTTTTTCTATGACAAGAAGATGCACGGTATCGATTGGGACAAGATGCGGGAGCAGTACGGTGCGTTGATCGACCAGGCTGTGACGCGATGGGATGTTGATTTCATCATTGGAGAATTGATTGCGGAGTTAAACGCCTCCCACACCTATAAAGGAGGGGGCGCAATGGAAAAGGGGAAATCCCTGAACGTCGGGTATCTCGGCGTTGACTGGGAGCTCGCCGGGGGCGCTTTCAGGGTTGCCCGCATCATCCGGCCTGCGCAGTGGGAGACCGAAGTCCGTTCGCCTCTCGTCGGTCCCGGCATTGAGGTGAAGGAGGGGGATTACATTCTCGCCGTCAACGGCATTCCTCTCGATGCGACGACGGACCCCTGGGCGGCGTTTCAGGGACTCGGTGGCAAGACAGTTGAGCTACTGGTGAATGCCAAGCCTTCGACGGAGGGTTCAAGGAAAGTCATCGTCGAAGCCCTGAGCGACGAAGCACGGTTGCGGCAGCTGGCGTGGGTGGAATCAAACAGGGCCCGGGTGGACAAAGCCTCCGGCGGAAGGATCGGTTATATCTACGTGCAGGACACAGGGATCGAGGGGCAGAGCGATCTGGTGAGGCAATTCATGGCGCAGTTCCAGAAGGACGGCCTGATCATTGACGAGCGATTCAATAGCGGGGGACAGATCCCCGACAGATTCATCGAGATCCTTAACAGGAAGCCGCTGGCTTACTGGGCTGTACGGGATGGGAGAACATGGCAATGGCCACCGGCGGCGCACTTCGGGCCGAAAGCGATGCTGATCAACGGTTGGAGCGGATCCGGAGGAGATGCGTTTCCTGATTACTTCCGCAAAGCCGGGCTCGGTCCGCTGATCGGCCAGCGTACCTGGGGGGGGCTGATCGGCATATCCGGAGCTCCCGCATTGATCGATGGCGGATCGGTAACGGTCCCGACGTTCCGAATGTACGATCCGGACGGGAAGTGGTTCCGCGAGGGGTACGGCGTTGATCCGGATATCGAAGTAGCGGATGACCCATCGGCGATGGCGAAGGGTCAAGACCCGCAACTCGACCGGGCAGTGCTGGAAGTCGACAAAGCGCTGAAAGGAAAGCCGGCCGGGGTTCCAGGTCATCCACCCTATGAGAAGCGTTAGCACGACTCACTGAAGTCGGAAATCCTACGGGTTCGATGGTGAAAGCTCAGCTTTTCTTGTTACACTTTCTGGCAGGGGCAGGTCTCTCGTTCACGCAGACTTTCCCCGTTGATGACCCGGTCATACAGAAGATCTGGACTGAAGCCATGGATTCCTCACAGCTCGGGTCACTTGCGCATCAGCTGCTGGACGTCATCGGGCCCCGCCTTGTCGGGACGCCGCAGATGCTCAAGGCAAACACGTGGGCCGTGGAGAAGTACCGGTCGTGGGGCCTCGACGCGGTGAACGAGCAATACGGAACGTGGCGCGGGTGGGATCGTGGTACGACGCACATCGATCTCCTGCAGCCTCGCGTCCGCACTCTTGAGGGGACAATGCTTGCGTGGAGTCCCGGGACGAAGAGGGGGGGTATTACAGCGTCGGTCGTCATTCTTGCCGACACGCCCGACTCGCTCGCTTTCCTGAAGTGGCTTCCAAGCGTCAAGGGGAAATTCGTGCTGGTTTCGCAGCCTCAACCAACGGGAAGGCCGGACAAAAACTGGGAGGAATTCGGGACCAAGGATTCCTTCGACAGTTTAAAGGCAAGGCGAGACCGGATCAAACAGAACTGGGATCGGCGGGTAAAGATGGCGGGTGTTAAAGCGGATTCGCTCCCGGTGATACTGGAGCAGGCCGGGGCGGCAGGCGTTTTTTCCTCGCAATGGTCTTCGGGATGGGGATCCTTCAGAGTCTTCGGGACGCAGACGGCCGGGACTCCCGTCCTTGCTCTCAGTATGGAAGACTACAACCTCCTCTTCCGGCTTGTGGAAAGCGGCGACAATCCCGTGGTGCGGATCGAGGCCGTCTCACGTGTTCTCGATCCGATGCCGGCCTACAACACGATCGGGAAGATTCGAGGTTCGGAGAAAGCTGGCGAATATGTGATTCTCTCGGCTCACTTCGATTCCTGGGACGCCGCCTCCGGCGCGACCGACAACGGCACCGGGACGCTCCTCATGATGGAAGCTATGCGGGTCCTGAAGAAATGTTATCCGTCGCCACGCCGGACGATTCTATCGGGACATTGGGGGAGTGAAGAGCAGGGTCTGAATGGTTCACGCGCGTTCGTAAAGGACCACCCGGAAATAGACGAAAAGATCCAAGCCCTTTTCAACCAGGACAACGGTACGGGGCGTATCACGTCGATGAGTGCGGCGGGATTTCTCAATGGAAGCGAGCATCTTGCACGATGGCTTTCGCGGATCCCAGTTGAGGTAACGCGGGACATTAAGATGAGTTTCCCCGGAATGCCGGCGGGGGGCGGGACGGACCACTCGTCCTTCGACGCGGCGGGGGTGCCGGGGTTCGGCCTC
>DAIUKN010000284.1:0-4645 GCA_036848195.1 Bacteroidota bacterium | reverse complement strand
TTGAGGCCAAAAAAGTCGGCAATCGACTTTCCCACATCGGCGAATGAAGTCCTGACGCCAAGATCTTTGCCGGTCTCTCTTCCCCCCACATAACACAACACGGGAACATACTCCCGTGAGTGGTCGGTACTGGGCGTCACGGGATCGTTCCCATGGTCAGCCGTCAAAATCACCATGTCTCCGGAGGCAAGAGTATCCAGCAAAGCCGGAACCCCCGCGTCGAACTCTTCAAGCGCAGCCGCAAAACCGGCAGGATCGTTCCGGTGGCCATACAGAGCGTCGAAATCGACCAGGTTCGCGAAGATCAATCCCTCTTGTATCTCTCGCGATGTATGAATGATCGCCGCGAGCCCCTCGGCATTTGTTTTCGTGTGATTCGTGTGCGTCAGGCCTCTTGCCGCAAAGAGGTCGTCCACTTTGCCAATCCCCCACGTCGCGATTCCGTTGGAGCTCAGAAGATCGAGCACCGTCTCGCCGAATGGTTCCAGGGAGAAATCGCGCCGGTTTGTGGTCCTCGTGTATGCGCCGCTCGAGCCAACAAACGGGCGGGCGATCACCCTCCCGACGGCGTGTGCGCCGACACAGACCTTTGAGCGTGTGAGCCTGCAAATCTCATAGAGCCGCTCGAGCGGAATCACCTGCTCATGAGCCGCGATCTGAAACACCGAATCCGCCGACGTGTAAACAATCGGAAACCCCGTCCTGCAATGCTCGTCACCGAGTTCCTGGATGATGACTGTCCCGGATGCGGTGGTGTTCCCGAGATATCCCCAGCAGCCAGTCACGGACAGGAACCGCTCAAGAACGTCCCGGGGGAACCCCCGCGGGTACGTGGGAAATTCCTTCTCCACCACCAGTCCACCAAGTTCCCAGTGCCCCGTGGTGCTGTCCTTACCTCGTGACAATTCGGCCATCTTGCCGAAATTCGCCCGTGGCGCTCTCACAGGTTCAACACCCTCGATCCGCTCGATGTTCCCGAGCCCCATCGAAGCGAGATTGGGCAGACGGAGGCCACCGACCGCCCGGGCCATATTCGCGAGCGTATGACTCCCCTGATCGCCATACCGGTGGGCATCGGGGAGTTCACCGATCCCGACACCGTCAAGAATGATCAGAATGGTCTTCCTGTTTTTCACCGCGGTCGGCAGCCCCGGGATTAAAGCACATTATCCCTGGTGAATATACGGACGGTAGGCAGGGAAGTTCGGCACTCTTACGAGTAGATGACCTTCTCGTTACACTTGCAGACCTGAACGCGCCGTTCATTGAACTTCCAGGTCGGGGAGGCCGCGGGCCGCTCGGAGGAAACGAGCAAGATCGGCTGGCGAATGGTCCCGCAGACGGGGCACTTTGCCCCTTTTTGCATCGCGGCCTTGGTTGCCTTGTCGGCGAAGGATTGCTGTTTAGCCATGGTACGGTAGATCCTTTCTCAAGTAGATTCAAATTCAATAGACCCGCACGAGATTTCCGCCCCCCTCGAGCGCCTTCTCCAGCACCCGGGAGGTCCCGGCGAGCAGGTCCGAAGCGGGCATTCCTTCGGTGAGCCCGCAGACTCCGGCACTCATCGTGACCGAAAACGATTTCCCCGAAATGGTCATGACGTGACTGGCAATCGTCTTCCTGAGCTTTTCCGCCCAGAGATACGCATCACTCGCCGCGGTGTTGACCAGCAAGATCCCGAGCCGGTCCGACTCATGCCGGCCGATGGCATCGTAGGTCCGCATCGTACCCCGCACGATCTTCGTAATTTCGTTCAAAATCGCGTCTGCGCTGTCTTTCCCGTAGCGACTGACATGCTCCTGAAGCCCGTCTACGGCGAGTGAGACGAAAGAAAGCTCGGTTCCGAAATCCTCCGCGCGCGCCACCTCGTCATCGAGACGCTTCAGGAAGTGCCGCTTTGTCATCGATCCGGTAAGATGGTCAACCACCACGTAGTCCCGGACAAGATCGTTCATATACAACACTTCCAGAGAAGCCGCCGCGTTTTCAACAAGCCGATAGATGGTTTCGGTCTCACTTCCGGAGAAATTCGAAATGTTCCGGCTCTCCAACGTGAGGGCGCCGTAGCACCGGTTGAATGAACTGATCGGCACGCAGATGAACGATCCGC
Organism: Bacteroidota bacterium; assembly: GCA_036848195.1. Lineage (GTDB taxonomy): Bacteria > Bacteroidota > Ignavibacteria > UBA10030 > UBA6906 > DAIUKN01. The sequence continues at coordinate 2,535 of DAIUKN010000284.1, read as the reverse complement.
GGCACTCGATGGTCTCCCCCTCAAAAAACCGGACCTGCGCGGCAGTCGAAAGGTCGGTCACTGCCTGCAACCTGTTCGTTCGTATGACTTCTGCAACGATGCTCCCCTGCGCGTCAATCACCTGCTCGGGATCGATATACGGGAGGCCGGACTTGTTCATGACCTTCTGGATCACCCAGCCGTGCTGGTCGTCGGAATACATCGTGACCGTCAGGAATTCCCAGTTCGCGAGCCGGTTGATTTCATCCGACAGCGCCGAAAGGACCATCTGCTCGCCGGGATCCGACTTGATCCGGTCCTGCATCCTCCGAATGGAGGAGAGCAGCTCCGATTCCAGCAGGAGGTCGTACTTGTCCGTGTAGCTCTTGACCAGCGAGGAGACCAGCTTCGTGAAACGGCCCAGAAGTACCAGCGTCTCCTGGCCAAACGCGTCCTCCGCCGGACTATCAGCGACAATGACTCCGACGGACTGCACATCCGCCGACTTGCTCCTGAAGAAAACCGGCACGCCAACGATCGAGTTGATACCGACCGGCGTTTCGTAGTAGGGCGCCAGCTCTTTCTCTGCCGCGGGGTCTATCCGTCCGAACAACTGGGGCTTCCCGGCGCTGGCAACGTTGCTCACGAGATCCTGACCGATCGGAAACCTCTTGCCGCGGATAAATTCCGTGCTGTCGGTCGCCATCGACTCGACAACCATCTGTTCCTTCTCACGATTGACCCAGAAGAATGCGACCGTGTTAGCGAAAAGGACCTCCTTCAGCGCAATCAGCACCTTGTTGATGAGCGCGTGAAACTCGTTCCTCGGTTCTGCTTCGGCGTACGAGGAATCCGTGTCAAGATCAAAAAAGTCCAGGACCTCCAGTTCACGCACTGTTTCTTCCCGCAGAGGTAGGGGAGCCGGCTGTGCCTGCTTCGTTGAAGGGACAACTGGCTGTTCCTCCGCCACCTCCTTCACCACATAATTCCCGTCCGACGATTGAAAATCATCAAACAGTAATTTTTTCATATTGGCTTCGGGAAATTGTGAATACGCTTCCTCTTTGCCTTGGCCGTTCCCTCCCCCGACGGGTCCCCGGTGCTGGCTGCGTGTAATAACAAAATACATCACCGATGAGAACATCGCGAGCCCACAGACCACCCACCCTAATCGGGAATCAATAAAAAGGCCGATGATGAGCGCGATGATCCCAACCGCTGCGATGGCTCCGTCGAGAGATAAAGCGAAGCGCCGGAGTTTCTCTACCATCGCCATGGTGCCGCCATCGGTCATATCCCACCCCTCATGAAGAGGCAACTCCAAAATTGTGAAAATTTAAGCAATTAGCCCCAAAAAGTCAACGAATTTTAGAGGTAGAAGATGAAAACTCTCAAAGAATCTGTAGTTATCACTTTCCGGCCCGGTCAGTCGACCGGGTAGAGGTGGTATGGCTTGGACCTACTTTCGAAGGCTCTTGTCTGCTTTTCCCAGGATTCGATCATCTTTTCAACACTCGCACCCTCAAGAAGCATATCATATATCCCGGAATTCCCCATCAATCTGAGAAATCCACGACTATTCACTGCAAATTCCCCCGGATAGGACGACAGCAGGGCTCCAAGAAGAGAGAGGGCAGTTCGCAGGGGTTCGAACGCGGCAGGGTCGGTCACCTCAAGGAGAACCCCCTGACAGGACTTCCCTTTGAACTTGGACTCCTCAGGAGTGAAGGAAATCGGCGAAATCCTCACACCGTTCAACTTGCGGGCGTGCAGGAGTGATGAGAGGCGGACTCCATCGAGAAACGGGGCTCCAACGGTCTCAAACGGACGTGAAGTCCCTCGCCCTTCTGAGAGATTCGTCCCTTCGATGAAGCAGGTCGCGGGATAGACGAGTGCAGATCCGGGGAAAGGGATGTTGGGTGACGGCGGAACCCAAAGCAGACCTGTGGCCTCCCAGAGCATGGATCGATCCCATCCCTCCATTCTGATCACAGTCAGCCTGGCCTGCAGACCCCCGGAGAGCCACCTTTCTCCGTTGATCATTCCGGCAAGTTCGCCGCACGTCAGGCCGTAGACCACCGGAATCGGCAGCTTCCCGACGAAGGATCGGAGGGAATCCTCCATTACCGGTCCGTCGACCTTGAGCCCTCCCAGGGGATTGGGGCGATCAAGCACCATGAAGTCCAGGCCATTCTCCGCCGACGCCTCCATGCAGAGCTTCATCGTGCTGATGTATGTATAGAACCTGGCACCGACGTCCTGAATGTCATATACCATCACGTCGACGTCCGCGAGCATGGCGGGCGTCGGCTTCTGGATATTTCCGTAAAGCGAGACCACGGGAATGCCGGTCTTCGCGTCGATCGTGTCCATCACCGATTCCCCCGCTCCGGCCCTGCCGCGGATGCCATGCTCGGGGCCAAAGAGGCGGACAACCCGAACGCCTTTTCTCATCAGCGCATCAAGGGTAAACTCTCCGCTGGAGAGTCTTCCGGTCTGATTGGTGATGAGTGCAACCCGTTTACGCGTGAGAAGGTCCAGGCGCTTCTCGACCAG
>DAIUKN010000283.1:0-4647 GCA_036848195.1 Bacteroidota bacterium | reverse complement strand
GAAAAAACCGTGGAGAGGGGCGTATTACGTACGCGGGATTCTGCACGTGCAGCCCGTCCAGGCTCTCACGCAGAGAAAGATCTTCGAGAATACTCTCTCCTATGAAAGTGCACGCGTTGTTCTGGAGCCTGTTGGGGAGAGGGGATGCCCTCTCTGGCTGCGTGAGTCGTATGCTGTTTACCACGCAGCGTCATTCCGCTCAATGACCGCACCGCTCGGGGCCAAGCTGTCCTCCTTCTCCGATCTGAACCAGGACATCCACCACTATCCTGACCCGCCGCAGCGGGACGACGTGCAGTACATGCTCGGGCAGACCATGGACTTCCTGGTCCGGAAATATGGTGAGAAGAAGGCTCTGTCGGTTTTCAAAGATTTCGACGGCATGAAGTCGGTCGACACGGTCTTCCGGAGGGTGTTTGGCGAAGAGTTGGCGGTCATTGAGAAATCGTGGGCCAAGCATCTTGAACGTCATACAGCTCCTTTCAAGAAATAGTCGGGGTGTGCATGCCGTGCGGGGAGGGGTGAACCTGTGCGTGTTCTCATGATTTTTCTTGACGGGGTCGGGATCGGGAAGAAAGATGGGGGGGTCAATCCGTTTTTCTCGGCGCGAATGCCCGCCCTCCGGTCGATGTTCCAGGGTGCGATTCCCAGTCTTCATCGCCGCCGACTCTTCGGGCATCGGGCCTCATTGGTTCCCCTCGATGCGAACCTCGGCGTCCCCGGTCTTCCGCAGAGCGGAACAGGACAGACCGCACTTTTCACGGGGGAGAATGGCGCGCGGATCGCCGGCAAGCACTTCGGCCCGTATCCCTACTCTACACTCCGACCGGTTATTGAGCGCAAGAGCATCTTTCGTCGCCTGCTCGATGCCGGAAAGTCACCATGCTTCGCCAACGCGTTCCCGCAGCGGTTCTTCGACTACATCGAGCAACACCGATCCCGTATGACGGTGACCACCCTTTCGTGCTTCCAGTGTGGAATGCCTCTGCGACGTGCTGAGCACCTCGTGACGGGAGACGGGATTTCGGCGGACATCACGAATGCGGGCTGGCACAAACTTGGATACCCGGACATGCAGGTGATCGAGCCGGCCGAAGCAGGGCGCCGTCTGGCCCGTTTGCTGCGCCGACATGACTTCGTCCTGTTTGAGTACTGGAAGACGGACCACGCGGGTCATTCGGCAAGCATGACCGAAGCGATCGAGGCGCTCGAGCAACTCGACGCCATGCTCATCGGAGTGATGGAAACGCTGGACACTACGGAGATGCTGCTCGTGCTGACCAGCGACCATGGGAACATGGAGGATATGTCGGTAAAGACCCATACGCGCAATCCCGTGCCTGCACTTCTCTACGGGCATCGGCACCGTGAACTCGCGGAGACACTCGAGAGGCATTCAGCATCCGGCGCAGACCTTTGCCATGTCACGCCGGCACTTCTGGAGTTGCTCACGTCGCATCATTGATCGGGAGCGTGATCTTCGGGGGGAGATCAACCGATGGAGTCGACGGGCCTTCGTCATGCCCCGGCATTTCTGACCGCCGCTTTCTTTGCTGCCGGCATCTTCGCCGGACGACTCCTGTCGCCGGCCCCCGGAATTGCCCTGCTCTTCCTCTTCTTCTTCGTCCTGCTAGCGGGATCACTCGTCCTCTTTCGTCCTTTGCTTCCTGTTCAAAAGCTTCCGGTTCTCGTTTCCCTTTTTTGTTGCATCTCGGGGATCGTCAAGGAAAATCTCGACTCCGACGGAGTTGAAGGGCTCCCTGCCGGCTGCCTTAACCGTCCGGCCGAGATCACCGGACGTATCACGGATCCCCCAACAACCGTCGGGACCAGGCTCCGCTTCGTTCTTGAAGCGGCAAATATCATGGTCGACACAGTCAGGGTTCCTGCTTCGGCGTCGCTCCTGGTGACCCTTCTGGAGGATCCGACGGACTCGTGCCGGGAAGGATTGGAGTACGGCATGACCGTCGTCGTGAAGGGTGTACCCGAACGGCCTTCCGACGAGCGAAACCCTGGTGAATTCAACGCACGACGTTACTATGAAGCAAACGGGATCTCATTCCTGTTGGTCGCCCGCCGCGCGGGCAACGTTACGGTGATCGCCAAGGAGGGAGGGTCACCGATCATGCGCAAGGCCGTCGTTCCTCTTCGAAGGGCCCTTCTGCGGCAGATCGATGATGTCGTCGGGGGTGAAGAAGGGGAATTCCTGAAAGGGCTCCTGATCGGAGAACGGTGCGGCATAAGCCAATCCACCCGGCAAGCGTTCATCAACGCCGGGGTTGCACACGTTCTCGCGGTTTCCGGATCGAACGTTGCCGTCGTGGCGGCCCTCCTGCTCTTCGCCGCGGGAGCGTTACGGTTCTCGCGGTTGCTCCGTTTCATCACAGTGGGGACCGGACTGTTCCTGTACATGCTCCTGAGCGGTAACCAGCCGCCCGTGGTGCGAGCCACAGTCATGGGGCTGATATTCTTGGCCGCGGAATTGTTCCAGCAGAAGGCAAACGCTTACAATGCCATCGGCCTCGCGGCATGGGTGATTCTGGGTCTCGATTCGCGATGGCTCTTCGACGTCGGCTTCCAGCTCTCCTTTGTTGCTGTGCTCTCCATCGTCTACCTCTACTCCAGAGTCAATCGCTGGATCACCAGAGTTGAAGGGCGATCATCATGGCGACGCGGGACAGTCTGGCTTTTGCGGGTGTGCGCGGTATCGGTGGTGGCGACGCTCGGCACGCTGCCGATCACCGCTTCCTCATTCGGTCGGGTATCAGTGATCGGGATTCTCGTGAACGCGGTTGTGATCCCTGCTGTCGGTGTCAGCGTTGTTCTGGGGTTCATCTCCGCTGTCGCCGGCGCAGTCAGCGGGTGGCTCGGCGCGGTCTGTGGGGCGGCGAACTGGCTGGTTCTCCACCTTACGCTCCTGATCACCGACGCTGCGGGGAATTCACCGATCGCGTTCGTCGACACACTACGGTTTCTCCCGGCCCATGCCGTGCCGTTCTACGCGATTCTCGGCCTGATCTTCCACCTGGATAGACCCTTTGTGGTTCGTCTGAGTGCCCTGGTGTTCCTCGCATCCATCAATCTGCTCCTGTTTTTACCCGGCCCAACTGCATTCGCCTCTCCGGGAGGGAAGCTTCGGCTGAGCTTCATCGACGTAGGACAAGGCGATGCCATTCTCGTGGAAGGCCCCGGGGGGAAGAGTGTGCTGATCGACACGGGCCCGCTGACGCTGGGCGGGGACGCAGGCGAACGGATCGTTGTCCCGTTCATGAAACGGCGTGGCATGGCGTCACTCGATCTTCTCGTCCTCACGCACGGCCACGACGATCACACGGGTGGGGCGGCAGCGATACGGCGGACGTTTCCTGTCCGACGCGTTGTTTCGTCTGTCCAGATGCTACTGCCACAATTTGTCCCATCCGGCGCAGACACGGGTACGATACGTGCCGGGTGTTGCATCGAAGGGGACTTTCCGTTTCGACTGTACGTCCTCTCGCCGGCGGTTGACATGGTGTCGGCCGACACATCCGCCGAAGAGTCCGCCGGAAACAACAGATCGGTCGTGATCAAGCTCCAATATGGACAGGTCAGCATGATCCTGGAGGGGGATGCAGAACGGGATGCGGAGCGGACGATGATCACGCGATACGGGGACTTTCTCAGGGCAACTCTTCTGAAGGCTGCTCATCACGGTAGCGGCACGAGCAGTTGCGAACGGTTTCTCTCCTGTGTGTTGCCGGAGAAAACGGTGGTTTCGGTTGGAAGACACAACCGGTTCGGGCATCCTTCGCCAAGCGTCCTTGAGAGGTTCCGGACAATCGAGTCCGATCTGCATAGGACCGATGAGGAGGGAGCCCTGGTTTACGAAACTGACGGATGGACACTCGAGCGCATTCCCTGGAAGTGAGCGTTCTCCGTGGCTGCCTTGCTTCTCGTCTGGAGGGATGTTACTTTTATCGCATGGGTCTCACAAAGAACAAGGCCAGAGAGCTCAGGTCGCTGCTTCAGAAGAAATTCCGCGAAGAGACCGGTTTCTTTCTCATCGAGGGACTCCGGATGGTGCGGGAGGCCGCGGAATCCGATTTCCGGATCACCGAGGCATACCATACGGCCGGCTTTTCCGGGAACCCTGAGGCGAAAACTCTCCTGACGAAGCTCAAAAACCGTGGGGCCGTGCTGATGCCAGTCACGGACCGGGAAATGGAGTCTATTACGGACACGGTCACGAGCCAGGGGATTGCCGCGGTTCTTCGCCGGAAGGATTTTCCAGCCGATGACCTGTTGGTGCCGGAGGAGCGGCGATCTCTGCTTGTGGCGCTTGATGCCGTTTCTGATCCCGGAAACCTGGGATCGATGATCCGCACAGCCGACTGGTTCGGCGTGAACGGAATTCTCCTCGGTCGCACCTGCGTCGAGCTTTACAATCCGAAGGTTTTGCGTGCGACGATGGGGGGAGTCTTCCATCTTCCCATAGCAGGGGGCGTCGACCTCCCGGCGGCGCTTTCACGGGCGAAGGGGGCTGGCTACGCCATCTGCGTTACGGATGTGGAGCGGGGAACCCATTTTGACCGCGCGCCCCTCGCGAACAAGTCGGTCATAGTCTTCGGGAACGAAGCATGGGGCGTTTCCGATGCGATCAAGGGCCTC
>DAIUKN010000282.1:1086-4650 GCA_036848195.1 Bacteroidota bacterium | reverse complement strand
GGAAAACTATCAGCATGATCAGAATGTGTCACGCCGCATTCGGGTGGGACATATTGACCTGCAACAACTTTTGCAGATTCTACAGCGAGCAGTTCCGCGTCTTCAAGGCCCGGTTCTCCCTGTGAAAGGCTACAAGGGAAACGGAGTTCAGCAAGTTGCGCCGCAGCCCTCATGGCCGACGATCGGTGTTGGGTGGGGAGGAACGCGGCTCCGCATTTGTGCGCCGCCTCCTTGCAACCGGTCGCTCCCGACTTCCGCGGACGCTCACGATGGGTGACGATCAGTTTCAGGGCACGGGTCTTCTCCCGTGCCCCTCTGAACCATCCGGACAGTCAGCAGTCTCGAAACCGATCCGGGTCTCTCTTCCCCAGGATGAACGGACGTGAGGATCACCCGACGACCGCCGTAGCCGAGATCTCGATCAGAAAGTCGGGATGGCCCAGATCGACGCGGACGGTCGCGCGCGCCGGCGGATCGATCGGAAAGTACGTCCGGTAGACCTCGTTCATTCCCGCACTGTTCGCCAAGTCCGTCAGATATACCGTGGTCTGGGTGACGTCGAGGAGCGTCCCGCCGCCGGCCTCCACTAGCGCCTTGATATTCTCCAGCGCTTGCTTCGTTTGGGCGCGGATGTCCCCCTTGCCGACGATTTCGCCGCGCTCGTTGAACGCTACGGCGCCGTACGTGTAGAGCACGTTCCCCGCCAGGGTCGCCTGGGAGAGAGGAAGGCTCGTTGCTGCCACCTTGGGGGATGTGATGATCTTCTTGGGCATTGAACTCCCTCCTGGTGCGCATCGTTGGGAAATCATCAGTCCTTTTTCAGCTCACGACGTGAATCCGCCACAATGTTGAGGGCCTCGTCGATGTCCTGCGTGGTGATGCGAAGAGAACCCGTGGGCCGACTGGAAGAGTTGTTCGCTTCTCATCGTTCCTCTCCTGGGCCAGGCCTGTTACGAGCCTGGCCATCCCACCTGGCCGTCACGCGGGATTCACCACGTGCAGCTTCTCTCCCTTCAAGAATGCGTCGAGCGTCGCATACGCGATGCGCAGCATGTTCTCTCCCGCCTCTTTCGAATTGTAGGCAATGTGCGGGGTCACAAGGACGTTGGGGAGTCCGTTGAAGACGTAGTTCATGGGCGCCGGCTCTTCCTCGTGAACGTCCAGGGCCGCCCCGGCGATCTTCCCCTGCTGGAGCAGCTCTGCGAGGGCCTGGTTGTCGACGAGCTTGGCCCGCGAGGTATTGATGAAGTAGGCGGAAGGCTTCATCCTCTCCAGGAGGGCGCGGGAGACGAGGAGTTCGGTCTGCGCGTTCAGAGAGAGGTGGATGCTGACAACATCCGCCGCGGAAAAGAGCTCCTCCAAGGAGACGAGCTTCAACCCGTGGATGGCTCGATCCGACGTGGCGTTCCGCGTCCATCCGAGGAGCTGCATCCCGATGCCGGCGCCGAGGCGGGCCATGTCGGCGCCGATGGGACCGAGGCCGACCAGGCCGAGCATCTTCCCCTTGAGATCCACGCCCTGGAATGAGGCGGACAGCCACTCGCCGTGCTTCAGACTGTAGTAGGACTTGGCGATGTGACGGGTGAGGGCGAGGATGAGTCCCAAGGTGAACTCCGCGACCGCGGTGGCGCCATACCCGGGCGTGTAGGACACGCTCACACCGTGCTTTGTGGCGGCCGCAACGTCGATACAATTGCCATAGCCGATGCCGAAGAAACAGATGAATTTGAGCTTCGGGCAGGCCGCGATCACCTCCGCGTCCATCACCGAGTAGTCGAGGAAGACCACGTCCGCATCGCAGAGGCGCTGGATGAGATCGGCCTTGTTCTGCGGGGGTTTCTCGTAGTACTCGACCGTCCCGAGCTTCTTCACTGGCAGCAGGTCTTCGGGCTTCTGCACACATCCGCTTCCCTCTGGAAAGACAATCCGCATCTCGCTCCTCCTCTCGTCAGGTGAGGGAATAGGCAACAATTTCGTCGTTTCAAGGCAACGCCCCGGAGGTGCCTTCTCGCAGGCAACGCCTCCGTTCAGCCCTAATGCGTCCCGTGATATCGCGCAATGCAAATTGATTCACAATCGGTCCCAGCGAACCGCTGCTCGATATCCTCTACCTCAACAACAGCCGCGGCAGCCACAGGGTCAGGTCGGGCATATATGTCAGCGCATACAGCATGATGATATTGACGACGATAAAGGGGAAGGCCGCTCGGGCGATCTTATCGATGGAGAGCTTGGTGATGCCACCGAGGATGAAGAGACTTGCGCCGACTGGGGGCGTGACGAACCCAATGGACAAGTTGACGCAGACAACGAGTCCGAGATGAACAGGATCAACACCCAAGTTCCGCGTCAGGGGGAGAAAAATGGGAACCAAGAGGATGATCGCCGCAATGGATTCTATCAGGCAGCCGGCTATGAGGAACACGACATTGAGCAGGAACAGGATCATGACCTTATTGTTGGTCAGCGAGAGGATAAACTTGGCGATCGCTGCCGGGATGCCTTCTGCCGCCATGATCCATCCGAAGATTGCGCACATGCCCACCAATAGATAGGCCCCGCAACTGATCAACACCGTGCTCCAGAGGAGTTCGGGAAGATCCTTCCAGGACAGCGTCTTGTAGTAGCACATGCTGAGGAACAAGCAATAGGCGACCGCCAAAATCCCGGCTTCAGTCGGAGTCACCGCGCCGCTCAAAATCCCTCCGAGGATGATCCCGGGAGCAAGCAAGGCCAAGAAAGCCTCCCGGGTTTGTCGGAAAAACTCGGCGAAGGTGGCCAGCCTGTCGGCGCGGCTGTATTGCCGCCGGTAGGCAATGATCAGGATGATGAGGATATCCGCACCGGCTATCAACAGGCCCGGAATGATCCCGGCCAAAAATAGCTCCCCGATCGAACACTCGGCGACCACGGCATACACCACCATAATGATACTTGGGGGGATGATCGGGCCGAGGATGGAGGCGGACGCCACCACTCCCGCCGCAAAGTCTTTGTGGTATTTCTCCTTTTCCATGGCCGGAACAAAAACGGTGCCCAGGGCCGACGCATCGGCCGACCCCGACCCGGAGATTCCGGAAAAGATGACTTCGACTATGACGGTCGCCGCGGCGAGCCCACCCCGGATGCGTCCCACAATTGTCTTGGCCCATTTCACCAGGATGTCCGTGACCAACCCCTGGCTCATGATGTTGCCCATGAGAACGTAAAATGGAATGGCCAACAGGACAAACGAGTCCATCCCGACGAAGACTCGCTGGGCGACCAGGATGAAAGGCAGGCCCTGTCTGTAAAGATAGGCCATGGAGACCGTGCCAAGAACAAACACGACTGGCAGCCCCATGGCAAGTGTCACAATGGCCACACCGAGGATCAGCATCCCATCTTCTCGTCCATCACTGTCCGGTTGTGTTGCCGGGCCGTCACTCTAACTGATCGAATTCTTGGATGGTACAGCTGCGGATGAGCGGTACCATTTGATTGGCGCGTCAGCTGGAGTACGGAGCGACGGTGAGGCTCGACACGCCGTTTGAGCGCATGCCTACGGCGCAAGCCGTGATGGCC
>DAIUKN010000282.1:0-1076 GCA_036848195.1 Bacteroidota bacterium | reverse complement strand
CGGGTTCCAGACCAGATGCATGACGCACATCACCCATTGTGGCGTTGTGACTACTCGATCTTGATCACTGTCGGGGCGCTTCGCCCCGGGTGCAGAAGGTCGTGATAGGTCAGCACGATCAGATAGAAGAGAAATACGGAGAATCCAACCGGCATCGCCATATATACCACTGGCATAGGGATCTCGAGGGCCGGGGATAGCTGGCTCATCTCCCACTGGGACTGCATGAGCTTTAGGGCCTGAAAGACAATGGTGCAGGCGAAGACGCCCATCAGTACCCGAAGGGCACACGAAATCCAAGTCCGCGTACGCGTTTGGAATCGCTGCGTTAGGGTATCCACCCCAACCAAAACTCCATACTTGAGCGCGGGACCGGACGCCAGCAGGACTGCCCAGATGATTAGGTATCGTGATACCTCCAAGGTCCAGCGCGACGAGTACAGAAAGAGGTAGCGGAGAATGACCTGCACGAACACATTCACGCAGAGAATCGCGAGAATCGTGACCACCGTCCACTTGATCACGGCCTCCACGCGGTTCTCCAGCCGTTGCACCCACTCTTCAGCACTCATACATTGAAACCTCCCCGACAATTACGCTGCGCAGAGACCAACGAGATGGATACCCCGAGGCCGGCGCGGGTTCTTGCGCCCACCGGCCCCGGGGCGTCCTCGGAGGACGTTACTTCTGGATCTCCTGGAACACTTCCTTGACCCAGTCCGGCATCTTCTCAAGGTACTTGGCGTAGATCGGCTTGACCGCCTCCCGGAACGGCGTCAGATCGGTCGGCGTGTTGATGCCGAGCCCGGCGCCTTTCATCACCGCCAGCCCCTTGTCATCCATCGCGAGATAGTCCCGATCGCCCACCGCCAGGGCGTCCGGAACGCTGCCCACGACAATCTCCCGCTGCTGCGGGGAAAGCTTGTTCCAGGTGGCCTGGCTCATCAGGAGGATGGCGCCGTTGGAGAAGACGGGCAGGAGGCTCACATACTTCTGAACTTCGTAGAACCGCTCCGAGTAGAGAGTGGCAGGGGCATTCTCGTTACCGTCCACCGTCTTCAACTGCAAGGCCGTGT
>DAIUKN010000281.1:0-4650 GCA_036848195.1 Bacteroidota bacterium | reverse complement strand
CGTCCTCCGATCTACGGCGGGGGGGCCGCCGCCCCGGCCCTAGCGGGCCGTTCCAGGGGCTCTGTCCCCCGCACTCTCGCGGGCGCCAGCCGCTCGGGAGGCGATAAGCCACTCCTGGGCGTTCACGCGCTCTTCCGCGAGCCCCCCAGCCTTTACAGCAGCGATGATTGCGTTGATCGCGATCTCATTATCGGGGGGAAGAAGAACAATATCCACACCGGCCTGGAGAGCCATGACCGTTGATTGAGCCACCGGGTAGTCTCGGGCAACACCGCGCATCTCCATGGCATCCGTGATAACAAGGCCTTCAAAAGCCAGCTCGCGCCGTAACACCGATGTGATCGCCCCGGGAGAGAGAGAAGCGGGAATTTCCGAGCCGCCGTTCAGAGCCGGGACTGCGAGGTGCGCAATCATAACGGATTTCGTCCCGTTCTGGATTGCATTGCGGAACGGCGCAAGCTCAAGACTATCCAGCCTCTTCCGGGCGAACGGCAGAACGGGCAACTCCAGGTGCGAATCCGTTCCCGAGTCGCCGTGCCCCGGGAAATGCTTTGTTGTGGAAATGCAGCCTCCTTCATTTGTCCCGCGAATGAACGCAGTAACCATGCTGTTGACGAGCGGAAGGTCGTCGCCGAATGACCGGGTATTGATGACGGGATTTGCAGGATTGGTGTTCACATCCGCGACCGGGGCAAAATTCTGGTGAATGCCGACGGCCCGCGCCTCTTCAGCAATAGCCCTCCCCACCGCGTACGCGTACTCAGGCTTACGCGTTGCGCCGATCGCCATGGCATCCGGAAAATACGTCCCCCGCCGAACGCGCATGGCCAAACCGCGCTCGAGATCAGCACTGACGAGAAGCGGGATTCTGGCCTGGCTTTGTAGCCGGTTCAACATCATCGCCGTTTCATAAACATCACTCTGCGACAGCACGACTCCCCCGACGTTTCTCTCTCGCACCAGCCGGACCATCCTCGCGTATTCGTCACTCTCAGCGCTGAGATAATGTCCGTAACCGAGGACCATGATGAGTTGGCCGGCTTTCTCTTCGAGCGTCATGGTTGCCATGACACTATCAACCCAGGAGATGGCCGGCCTCGCCGGTGAAACCGGCACCACAGAGACAACCACGGGCGCCTGCTGTGTCGTACCGGGGCCGGACCCGCAGCGTACGCTAAGCGCGGAGGCAACAAGCAAGACCAGAAAATTCCTGAACGGAAGCGGCACTCAGGGCCTCGCTCGGACTATTTGAAGGGCGAGAAGAACCGCGCCCTGGACCGGCGGGTGCATCGCGGGCCGGAGGTCTACCGCTGGGAATCTTGACCGGAGCGTCTCGCGGAGGATCTTCGCGTAGACGGTGTCGTGATCGATGAGTCCTCCGACAAACACTACGCCCAGCCGCGCTTGAGGCTCAAGGACGCGGGCGAACACGCCGACCTGGTCCGCTAGAAGCGCGGCGGAATGGGACAATATCTCGAGGCAGAAGGGATCCTTTTCGTCGGCGGATTCAAGCACGAGCGGTGCCAGCAATGGGATGGCGAAATTCTGCTGATAGACGGCAACAATCAGGTCCTCGCGCGAACGCCAGCCAAAGCGGGCCTCGAACAACGCCCGGAGACTCCCCGATGAGGCGATCCCATCGAAGTCGCGGGTCACCGCTTTCAGCGCCTGCAGGCCGATAAAGTACCCGCTCCCTTCATCGCCAAGAACACGCCCCCATCCCCCAACCACCTTCTTGGGTTCGTTCGCCGTCTTTCCTAAAAGGATAGAGCCGGTCCCCGCAATGATTATCAGACCGGGTCCCCCGTCAAACGCACCTTCCAGCGCGATGCGAGCGTCTGATTCAATCGTAACTGCCGGTGCCTGGACTCCCCGGGACCGGAACTGCTCGTCAAGAGCTGCCTCTAGCCGCCCGCGGATGGCAGAGCTTCCCGCTCCGGCAAGACCGAGCACGATCGCTTTAAGGTCCCGCGGTGAGCAATGTGCCTCCCGGCAGCAATCCATGATAAGACCGGCGAGATTGTTTGCAGCACCATCGACCCCAACAACATTCGGATTCGCCGGTCCTGCCTGCAGGCGTGCGAGGGGAGTCCCGGCGGCATCGGCCACGATGCCGAGCGTCTTGGTCCCTCCTCCATCTGCACCGAAAACCAGCTGTGTGTGTGCCATTTCGTGATCGTGTTCGTTTCTACTCAAATGTATTGAATGAACAATCGACATTCAAGCAAGCTGAGTGACACATCGGGAACATGCGTGCTGCCGCTCTCATCCTCTGCCGATGATTTGTTCCGTTGAATTTGACGGAGAGAGATGGTAGTTTGTACCCTAAACCGTGTAACGGGCATTCCTGTTATGGGGAAAACACCGTGAAGACCCTCTTTCGCTTGTTCTTGCTCATTCTCGCCTTGCAGAGTTCGTTAGCCCAGGTTCCCAACGTGAAGACAGGAATCGAGGTTCTCCGCGCGCGAGCCTTCGACATTCTCCTGGGAAAGCGGGTCGGCCTCATCACCAATGCAACGGGGGTCGATGCCCGGCTCGTTTCCACGATCGATATCCTCTTCAGAGCGCGCGGCGTGAAGCTCGCTGCTCTCTTCGGACCTGAACACGGCGTTCGTGGAGACTTCGCCGGCGGAGACACTGTCGATTCCGATACCGACACTCGGACCGGACTTCCGGTCTTCTCCCTGTACGGGAAAACGCAAAAGCCCACCGCGGAGATGCTCAGGAACATCGACGTCCTTGTCTATGATATACAGGACATCGGTTGCCGTTCCTATACGTACATCAGCACCATGGGCCTGGCTATGGTGGCCGCCGCCGAGAATGGGATCCCGTTTGTGGTTCTCGATCGTCCAAATCCCCTCGGCGGTCTCAAGGTAGAGGGAAATCTCGTCGAAGACGGGTTCGAATCCTCCGTCGGAAGGTTTCGGATCCCTTACGTCTACGGACTAACGTGTGGCGAGCTGGCGAAGATGGTGAATGAGGAAGGAATGCTGAAAGGGCGCGTGCGGTGCGATGTAACGGTTGTGCCCATGGAGGGCTGGACAAGGTCGATGAAATTCGAACAGACAGGACTCCCCTGGGTCCCCACGTCGCCTCACATCCCGATGGAGAGTTCTCCAGTGTACTATGTGAGCACAGGAATACTCGGGGAGCTCTACTCAATATCCATCGGAATCGGGACGATGATCCCGTTCCGCGTCCTGGCCGCGCCGTGGATTGACCCTTACCGGATGACCGACCTGATGGACAGCCTCCACCTGGAAGGCGTTCTGTTCCGCCCCATCACTTTCAAGCCGTTCTACGGAAAGTTCAAGGACAGCACGCTGCACGGCGTACAGATATACGTCACCGATCCTGAACGCGTGAATCTGATGAGCATCCAGTATCTCTTCTTGCAGGTTCATCATTCCCTCTACCCGGAGAAGGATCCCTTCGTGCTGGCAGACTCATCAAGGTTCTCCATGTTCGATAAGGTTTCAGGAACGGACGAGATTCGCAGAAGGTTCACCGCGGGGATGCGCTACGACAACATCAAGGTCTATCTCGAGAGGGATGTGGAGGGATTCAAGCGAAGATCGGAGAAATACTATCTCTATCGATGAAACCGCAGCCGAGTCCCCCCCATCCCCCAGCGGCGGAGGGGCCCCGGGGGTGGGGTCTGCAACCGGGCGCTCTTGCTTCGTCCCAACGGCCCTCCCCCCCGGGGAGGGGCCGGGGGTGGGGTCTGCAACCGGGCGCTCTTGCTTCGCCCAGGCAACCCTTCCCCTTCACTCCCCTCCGAGGTGCCGCGAACGTCAATCTAACGCTGAAGGGCCTCTGTCAAAACTCTCTTGAGAGCCTCAAACCGCCCAGCCTCCAGCGACACCTCCTCGAACATCTCCACAATGTTCTCTCTGGTAATCTTCCGGAAATCCGCTTCAATCGGCGTAGTGCAGACACCACCAACATCGACCGCCGCCGGACTCAGGAGAATCTTCTTCTCCCCTTCCGCAAAAAAGAACGACGGGCGGTGCTTTGATCGTACGAAGATTGCCAGCCGCCAGCAGCCGTCGTCGTAGGAGGAGAGAATATTCATCATCGGCTCTTCGTCGCCCCCCACAACGTTCTGGTACGCCCGGTAGAACGTGCTGAAGGCCTGCTCCAGCGTCTCCTGGCGGTCCGCCTCAAAGGCGACGAACCGCCGGAGGTAGTCGGAGAAACTGAGTGCGACCAAACCCTTTCCCTCGAACAGCGTCTCGCCGATGCGACCTTTCAGGCGTGGGTATTCCTCATCAAACATCATGAAGCCCTTGTCGCCTGCCTGGAGATGCAGGTGATCTGGCGCCGATGCACCGCACCGCGGACCATTGTACACGACCGTGTAACGGTCGGCCAGCTCCTTCGTCAGGGAGAGCAGGGCGGAGAACGAAGGGAGAATCCGCTGAGGCGTATGCTCAATCCGCGGGACGGTGTAGTGCTCCGGAAAAATGGGGAAGGGATTGCAGAGAAAAAGATGACCGTCCCCGCAGAGAAAGCCCCGCTGGGCGGCGGGAAGATTCGCCGGGCAGAGAAAACACTTCCGCTCCCTGATGGACTTGTCGTCAACTCTTGCCGCTGACGACGTCAGGCGACCCGGATTGAACTGGACCTTGACCGCATAGTCGTCAA
>DAIUKN010000280.1:0-4655 GCA_036848195.1 Bacteroidota bacterium | reverse complement strand
CGGATTCACAAGTACGTGGTGAACTTCGACAAGGGCTATGCGACTGCTCCGACCGTTGCAGTCATGCTCAATGGATTCGATGCTTCGAGCGATGACATGGATGGGACGAAGAAGAATGCCACGTTGCGGGTGGCCCTCATCACCGAGCAGGTGACGAAGGGTGGCTTTGTTGTCAAAATCAAGACCTGGGGCGAGTCAAAGCTGAACGCCGTGTGGGGAACGTGGATTGCGTACGGTAAGTAAAGGAAGGGTGAATTGTTGTTCGAGTAGGGCTGCTCCATAAGGGCAGCCCGTTCTTTTTGTCCCGTCACCTGTCGTCAGATATGAACACCGGCTATCTCCGGTATCGCATTTCAACGGCGGCAAGAGAGGTTGCGTACTTCCCTCTGGATACGGTTGACTTTGTCACGGGTAACCGGCCGCCCGGCAAAAAGAATTTCGTCGGCCATGGCAGCTGGCGGGGTGTCGGGTCGGGCGTGCAACACCACCTGAGTTTTCAGGATATCATCATTGCCGCAAAGGAATAGCCGATGACCATCAAGCGTTCATCTCGTGTAGGCATGATTCTCCTTACTGTGAGTGCTTTGGTCCTTGCGGGCTGCGCCTCTTCCGCCAAAGTGTACGACGACGGACGTTCGACGGCGCCGCTGAGAATGGATGCGAGAGACTTTGGCGTTGTCCTGCGTCACGGCCAGGGACCGGACAGCTGCGACGCCAATGGAGCCCGCGATGCCTGGGTATTCGAATACAAGGGGATGTATTACCTCCACTATGACGGGGCGGGACCGAAGGGCTGGCTCGTCTGCCGGGCAAAAAGCAGCGACCTCATGAAATGGGAGAGGGAAGGGACTGTTCTTGACCTCGGCAAGCCCGGAGAGAAGGATTCAAAGAGCGCATCGTACGGAGTCCCTTTCCACGACGGAAAGCAGTGGCATCTCTTCTACCTGGGCGCAACATCGGTATCGGACCCGCCGGACCTGGTCCCGGCTCCACCGTACTATACCCTGAAGGCAACCGCGCCGACTCCTCTGGGGCCGTGGAAAAAGCAGAAAGGTGTCACTCCATTCCTGCCAAAAGCCAAGACGTTCTATTCCGCCGCTGCGAGTCCGGGACAAACGGTCGCGGACCCGAAGGGGGGCTACCTGCATTTCTTCAGCGGGTCCGAAGGCGAACACCTCTACAAACGGTCGATCGGGATCGCACGGACGAAGGACCTGGATGCTCCCTGGAAGGTCGATCCTCAACCGATTGTCCCGCCGGATGATCAGATCGAGAATTCCTCGCTGTACTATCAGGAAGAGAACAAGACCTGGTTTCTCTTCACGAATCACGTCGGCATCGCAGGCGGGAAAGAATACACTGATGCTATCTGGGTGTATTGGACGAAGGACCTCAACAGATGGGATCCGAGGGCAAAAGCTGTTGTTCTCGATGAGAGCAACTGTACCTGGTCGAGGCGGATCGTCGGTCTCCCGTCGGTCCTCCGCGTCGGGTCAAAGCTCGCCATCCTGTATGATGGCACCTCCAACGACGACATCGGACACATGCGGCGCGACATCGGTCTCGCATGGCTTGACCTTCCGCTTATCACGCCGAATGCGCCGAAGGCAGCGGATCAGTGAGCTGATCGGCTCTCAATTTTAAACTCCGGGCGGGCACGGCGGACTTCCGGATGGATCCGTCGCGCCCGCTCTGGATTGTCTGACCGTTTTTCCGTATCTTCCTTCCGTAATTCCCTCGTTGTTCCATCCAGGGCGAAGTCCAATACATGCGATTCAGTCAGGCTTTTATCCCTACCGTCAAGGAAGTTCCCTCTGACGCAGTCATTCCTAGCCATCAGCTCATGGTTCGCGCCGGCATGATCCGGGCTCTCGCCTCGGGCATCTATTCATGGCTCCCTCTGGGCCAGCGCGTGATGATAAAAGTGATGGGTATTGTCCGCGAAGAAATGGACGCGATCGGCGCACAGGAACTGCACCTCCCCGCGCTGAACCCTCTGGAGCTCTGGGAGGAAACGGGAAGGGTGAAGGCATTCGGGGACAATCTGTTTCATCTGAAGAACCGCCCCCTCGTTCTCGCCCCGACCCATGAGGAGGTCATTTGCTGGCTCGCAAAGAACCACATCGCATCGTACAAAGACCTGCCGCAGATCTGGTACCAGATCCAGACGAAGTTCCGGAACGAACCACGCCCGCGTTCGGGTGTCCTGCGCGGACGGCAGTTTATCATGAAGGACAGCTATACGCTCGACGCGACCCGGGAGGGACTCGACAAGGGGTACGATCTGCATGCCGAAGCGTATAAGAAGATTTTCTCCCGCTGCGGGCTGAAGTTCTTCATCGTCGGGGCTTCGAGCGGCGCAATGGGCGGCTCGGCGTCCCAGGAGTTCATGATCGAATCCGACGCCGGGGAGGATGTGATCGCGCTCGCGATGGACGGCAGTTATGCGGCAAACCTCGAGGTGGCCGCCTCCATCGTTCCCGGAGCTCCCCGGTCGGCGAACGGCGAACCGATCGCAGAGGTGCACACGCCGGGAGTCAAGACCATCGACCAGCTGGCCGAGTTTCTCAAAGTCGACCATGGTCGCCTGGCGAAATCCGTCGTCTACTGGGGCGGTGAGACTCCGGTGCTCGTGCTGATGATGGGAAACGATGAATTGAATGAATCGAAACTCATGAGCGTCCTCGGGACCGACGTCCGTCCCATCGAGGGGGAACGGCTGCAGCAACTGACCGGAGCCGATGGGGGGTCGATAGGCCCCGTTGGACTGAAAGGCTTCAAGATCCTTGCCGACAAACGCCTCGAGGGGGCGAACGAACTCATTAGCGGCGCCAACATAAACGACTATCATCTCCTCCACATCGACCTGGCGCGGGACTGCACAATTGATGGCTACCATGACCTCAGGACCGTCCAGGCCGGAGAGTCCGCCCCCAATGGAAAGAGTAAACTGAAGGTGGTGAAGGGGGTCGAACTGGGCCATATCTTTAAACTGGGGACCAAATATTCTGACGCGCTGAACGCAAAATTCCTGGATGAGAACGGCAAGGAACTCCCGATTATCATGGGGAGCTATGGGATCGGCATCGAGAGAATCGTCGCCTGTCACATCGAACAGAACCATGACGACAACGGGATCATATGGGATAAGGCTCTCGCGCCTTATGATGTCCATCTGATTTCCCTCGGGGCAAAAAGCAGGGAAGTCCAGGAGACCTCCGAACGGATCTACCATCTTCTGACTCAGGATGGGGTGACGGTGCTCTTCGACGACAGGAAGGATATCAGCCCGGGATTCAAGTTCAAAGATGCCGACCTGCTCGGAATGCCCTACCAGGTCATTATCGGTGAGAAGAACCTCTCGAACGGAAAGATCGAAATCAAAGAAAGACGAACCGGGGACCGGTTTTTTGTTGAGGTGGCCTCCCTCCTCGAGAAAATTCGGGAACTGCTGGCCTGACGGGATCACCATGGAATCCGCCAAATTCCTTGTCGATGGGGAGTGGCGCCGGTCGGGCGTCACAAGACCTGTCGTAAACCCCTTCACCAACCGGGTCGTAGGGGAGGTCTGTCAGGCATCGGAAGAAGATATCGATCTGGCGATTACGGCTGCGGTTCAGGCCTTCGCCAGGACTCGCCGGCTCTCGTCTCACGACCGCTCAACGGCTCTCTTTTTCATTGCCAGGGAACTGGAAACTCAAAAAGAGAGGCTCGCGAAGCTCATAACGGCAGAAACGGGGAAGCCAATCACTTTTTCACTGATGGAGGTAGACCGGTCGGTATTTACCTTCCTGACCGCAGCGGAAGAAGCCAAACGTATTGAAGGAGTGGTCTTGCCATTGGATCTGGCGGCCAATTCCGGGAACAGATTCGGACTGGTGAAGCGGTTTCCTCTCGGACCGATCGGGGCTATAACGCCATTCAATTTCCCCCTTAATTTGGTTGCCCACAAGGTAGGGCCGGCTCTGGCAGCCGGAAACACCGTTGTGCTGAAACCGTCATCCAGTGCTCCGCTGATTGCACTTGCACTTGCAGAGATCATTTGCAGATCCGGTCTCCCTGAAGGCACTATTAATGTGGTGCCTTGTCTTGCAGGTGAATCCGATCAAATTGTTGTAGATGAAAGAGTTAAGCTCTTAAGCTTCACCGGAAGTCCATCGGTCGGATGGGGGCTGAAAGGGCGTGCCGGCAAGAAGCGCGTTCTCCTCGAGCTTGGCGGGAATGCCGGGGTTATTGTGGACAAAGATGCCGATCTTGAGTATGCGCTTCAACGGATCGCGATGGGAGCGTACGGAAATGCCGGCCAGTCGTGTATAGCCGTTCAGCGAGTTTTCGTCCACCAGTCGGTGTTTGATGATTTTCTGGAGAGGTTTGTTCGCCTTTCGGCAGCCCAACCGGTGGGCGACCCGGAGGAGAGTCGGACCGTCGTCGGACCCATGATTACCGAGAAAGCCGCACAGAAGGTAGAGGAGTGGATTGGCGAGGCGGTTGCCGGCGGCGCGCGACTCCTGTGCGGTGGAAGACGCAAGGGTGCCGTGCTGGAGCCAACCGTGCTGACGGATGTCCGCGCAGACATGAACGTGTGCGCCAGGGAAGTCTTCGCTCCGGTGGCCACGGTCCTGTGCTCGACAGCATCACCCAGGATGTTCCGTAGA
>DAIUKN010000279.1:0-4664 GCA_036848195.1 Bacteroidota bacterium | reverse complement strand
CGCTGTTTCGACTTGACGTTGGCGAAAAGTGGGCTCTCCATGATGCGAACCCGGTTCAGGGCCTCGCCCTGACCGGGAACGAACCTCCCTCATGTATTCCTTCACAGGCCCGATGAGCCTGACGAGTACCGGTACCAGCATTGCCGCTCCCACCACCCTCAGGCCGGGCACCGGCACGGCCCCCGGGAGAAACATCGTCATAACCTCTGCCGGCACCAGAAGAAAACCGACAAGCAAGAGAAGAGATGCCAGCGCGTTTGCAGGATTGACGCTTCTGGTGACGCCAAATCCCAAAAGCCAGAACGCCATCCACACCGGTACGAAAACCGGAGCTATTGCCAGCATTACTCCGGCCGCCGTGGCAAGTCCCCGTCCCCCCCTGAATCTGAGCCAGACGGGAAAACTGTGTCCGATCACCGCGGCAGTTCCTGCAACAGCCCCGGTCACGAAGCCCTCAGTCTCAAGGGCCCGTCCGAGAAGGACGGCCATTACACCTTTCAGCATATCACCGGCCAGGACTGCAACCCCGACCAGCCGGGACCGGGAAACCTCGTAGCTGTTCAACGCACCAACATTCCCGCTTCCGACATCTCTGATGTCGAGACCGAACCTCCAGCGAACCAGGAGGTAAGCAATCGGTATCGAACCGAGCAGATACCCCAGTGCTGAGGCGACGATGAGAGAGAGCAATCCAGGATGAACTGATTGTCGAAACGGGGGGATTTTTACCTAAATTACGAAATAGTGACTGGAGAGTCAAGGCAGCGGCAGGTTGCTTCTCCACGCGGTTTCCGCTATCTTTTGAAGGATTGCGCCACTCCTTTCACAAGTCAGACCAGATCAAACCACGAATCTCCTGTCCCAATGACGAGAGCGAAGTTGATCGGCATCCTCAAGCGGTTCAAGAAAGGGACAATCTCTGCGGACCGGGTCATCGAACAGTTCTCGTCCACCGTTTCCGAGTCGCTCGAATTCGCCACCGTTGACCACCATCGGGAGCTCCGCCAGGGTTTCCCCGAAGTGATTCTCTGCGAAGGAAAGACACCCCTCCAGGTCGCAGCGATCGCGAAAAGAATTGTCTTGCACGGTAGCGTGCTGCTTGCCACCCGCGCAACCCGGCTTCATTTCGCCGCCGTGCGCAAAAGCGTTCGTTCGGCCCGGTACAACGCTGTTGCGAGAACGATCACCGCAAACGAAAAGCATGTTGAATCCCGCGGCCGGGGGACGATCCTGGTGGTCACGGCAGGGACGTCTGACATTCCCGTGGCTGAGGAGGCCCTCGTTACCGCGACCGTCATGGGCAACCGGACAGACCGGCTCTTCGACGTGGGCGTAGCCGGGATTCACAGAATCCTATCTCAAAGCAGGAAGTTGCGGAACGCCTCCGTCATCATCGTCGTTGCCGGAATGGAAGGTGCACTCGCAAGCGTGGTTGGTGGACTCGTCGATGTTCCCGTGATTGCCGTTCCGACCTCCACCGGCTACGGGGCAAGCTTCAAGGGGGTCTCAGCGCTTCTGGGCATGCTGCATTCATGTGCCTCAGGAGTGCCGGTGGTGCACATTGACCACGGCTTCGGGGCCGGGTTTGCGGCGAGTCTGATCAACAAGAAGAAGAGGATTGATGCCTGACGGTGCGTGGAATGCCAGCAAGGTTGGGGTGGTCGGGACGGGGCTGGTCGGCTCCTCGTTTGCCTATGCTCTGATGATACGCGGCATTGCCACCGAGCTCATCCTCGTCGATGCCCAGAATGAGAAGGCCATTGGGGAGATGATGGACTTCAACCACGGTCTCTCGTTCACCAGGCCAATGAAGATTTCCGCCGGAGGTTTCGAGGACCTCAGCGGGGCACACGTGGTTGTTATCGCAGCGGGGGCGTCCCAGAAACCGGGCGAAACACGCCTCGATCTTCTCGCACGGAACACAAAGATCTTCCAGTCCATCGTTCCCCAGGTCGTCCGCCATAATCCGGGCGGCATCATCCTGGTAGCGACCAATCCGGTCGACATCCTTACCTACGTCTCTCTCCTTGAATCACATCTCCCCCCGGCCCGCGTCATTGGATCAGGGACGATCCTCGACACATCGCGATTTCGATTCCTTCTGGGGCAGTTTTATGGCGTGGACACCAGGAGTGTCCACGCTTATATCATTGGTGAACACGGGGACAGCGAGATCCCCCTCTGGAGCCTGGCCAACATTGGCGGCGTCAGGCTGCAGGAATTCGCTCCTCTGAAGAACCGGACATACAACCAGGAGGAGATGAATCAACTGTTCATCGAAGTGCGCGACGCGGCGTACGAGATCATCAAGAGGAAAGGGGCAACCTACTATGCCATCGGCCTGGGGCTGCTCTCCATCGTGGAAGCCATCCTGGGCGATTTCAGGACTGTCCTATCGGTGTCGACGCTCATGACGGGTCACTACGGCATCTCGGACATGTGCCTGAGCCTGCCTTGCGTTGTGGGCGAAAACGGAATTGAAGAGATCCTGACGTTGAACCTGAGCAGGAGCGAAGAGGAGGGTTTCCGGGTCTCGGCTCAGAAGCTGAAATCGACGCTTGCAGCGCTTCGGAGATAACCGGCAAGGTTGAGCGATCAACCGGTGCCATTTGAATTACTAAAGCAAATTTCCTATCTTCCGGTGCAATTCGCAGAGCCACACTCGCCCATTCCACACCGCACAGCGACCGCGCTATGAAAGCTGTCATAATGGCTGGTGGTTTCGGGACTCGCTTGCGCCCGCTGACCTGCAACACCCCGAAGCCGATGGTTCCCCTCATGAACAAGCCCATGATGCACCATATCGTGACGCTTCTGAAGAGTCATGGGATCAACGACATCATCTCTTCCCTCTTCTATTCGCCCGACGCGATCACGGGGTATTTCGGGGATGGTTCGGCGCTTGGCGTAAACATGAGTTACTTCCGGGCCGACGCCGACTACGGCACTGCCGGCAGCGTGCGGCTCGCGACCGACGGGTTGAACGAACGGATCCTCATTATTAGCGGTGACGTACTCACCGATTTCAACCTGGCGGAAGCCGTACGATTCCATGAGGAGAAGAAGGCCAAGGCCACGCTGGTACTCACGCACGCAAAGAACCCGCTGCAATTCGGTGTGGTCATAACGCAGGACGACGGCAAGATCACCCGGTTCCTTGAAAAACCGTCGTGGGGAGAGGTCTTCAGCGACACCATCAACACGGGAATCTACATTCTCGAGCCGGAGGTTCTCGCGCTCATCCCTCACAGGGAGGAATTCGACTTCAGCAAAGACCTTTTTCCGATGTTGCTGCGCCAGGATGCCGGGCTTTACGGATGCATCATCGACGGGTACTGGCGGGACATCGGCAACTTGAACGAGTATCAGGATGCACACATTGACGCCTTGAACCATGCGGTCAAGGTGGAGATTCCGGGCGACTGCAGCGGAGCACTCTACGTCGGCGAGGGAACGCGATATCCTGCGGACAGTCTTCACCTCTCCGGGACGGTCGTCATCGGCAAGAACTGCACGATCGGCGACGGCGTCACGCTGGCGAACTCCGTGATCGGTGATAACTGCGTCATCGGTCCAGGCGCGGCGTTGAGCAACACCGTCGTCTGGAACGACGTGGTCATCGGGCACAGCGCCGAGCTTGCCTCGGACGTCATCGGATCGAAGTGTTCTATCGGTGAGAAAGCGGTCATTGCGGAAAACGTCTTCATCAGCGACGCCTGCTGGATCGGCCGGGGGGCGCACCTCAGCGCCAACATCAAACTTTGGCCGGAGAAAGTTGTCGAAGAAGGCGCGGTCCTGACCCGGAGTCTGGTATGGGAGGACAAGTGGCTGAGGGAGCTTTTCACCGATTCGCGCGTCACGGGCCTCTCGAACATCGAAATGAACCCGGAGTTCGGGGCGAAGCTGGGGGCGGCCTACGGCGCCTACATCGGGCTGGGAAAGACCATCGTCACCTGCCGCGATTCGGACAACGTTTCACGCATGATGAACCGATCGCTGATCTGCGGCCTGATCTCCGCGGGGGTCAACACGTTTGATCTGCGTGCCACATCGATCCCCCTCCTGCGTCACGAGCTCAGCAGCGGGAAGGAAGCGGGCGGCATCCATGTCCGCCGGTCTCCGTTCGACAAGAACCTGACCGACATCATCTTCTTCGACGCCAACGGCAAGGATCTTCCCTCCAACAAGACGAAGTCCGTGGAACGCCTCTTTTTCGGCGAGGACTTCGCCCGCGCGCACCGCGAGAAGGTGGGATCGATTTCCTTCCCGGAGCGGACCACCGAGGCCTACAAAGAAAAGTTCCTTTCTTCCCTCAACGTGGAGGGGATCAGCAAGCGCAAATTCAAGATCGCGATCGACTATTCGAACGGGATCGCCTCGACGATTTTCCCCATCATCCTCGGATCCTTTGACTGCCAGGTAGTGGCTCTGAATGCACACCTGGATCCGAAGAAGCTGACGCGGGACCGTTACGAGTTTGACTACAACGTCAAGGAACTGTCGCATATCGTCACCTCTCTGAAATATGACGCGGGATGCCTGATTGACGCGGGCGGGGAAAAACTGTTTGTCGTGAACGAACGGGGCGAGGCGGTAGACAGCGACCGGTTGCTCGCAATCATCGCCGAATTGTTTCTCCAGACTCATCGTGACACCGAAGCCAT
>DAIUKN010000278.1:0-4667 GCA_036848195.1 Bacteroidota bacterium | reverse complement strand
GTCCCGGAATGTGAATTTCCGGTTGAGCCGGTCATAGTACCAGATCTCCTGAAACCCGGACTTGGGATCGAGACTGCGGTCGGTTCGTGCCGGGGGTCCGTAGAGGATATACACTCTTCCGCGGTCGGTCCGCGATCCGTCGGGTTGACGGAGCGTGCCATACGTGCGTACGGCTCGGTCGACGCGCCGGTAGTACTCCGTCATCAATTCGTTGTAGGCAGTTGCCGGCGTCTTGTCGCGCACTTTCCAGAACCCCTCGAGGTTATTCCGGCGAGTCTCGAAGTTGCCGCTCTTGAGGGAGTCCAGCTCACGGTCCGTTGAGATATAGCGCAGTGCGTCAAGGGCGTAATCAACGTCCTTCAGTGAAAACGGCATGTCGGGCCAGACTGTCCGGAAGTCCTTTGTTGCCTCATAGGTTCTCGGCCCGCAGGTCACGGTCAGCGAGAGCCTGAAATTCCTCAGGATCATCTGCTCTGCGGGGAGCGGAATCAGAATGGCGGCGACGTCTCTGGATAGAGAGTCGACGATATCGTAGAGTGGAGATCCGCTGTCGACCCGGGGGACGATGTCGAACCGGGGCTTGACGGGGAGTTCAACCAGCGAATCGGACCCGACGCTGCCGCTCGCCACCGCGCCCGGATCGAGTATGGTGATCGTCGTGCGGACTCTGGCTGTAGTGTCGGATGGGGTCGGCGGGACGAATTCGACGTAGAGGCCTGCGGCCTGACCGAAGAGGAGGTCTCCGCCGTAGTTTGAAGGCATCAGTGTTGTGGCGGCAGGGAGGGGGACGGGTGAGACGACGAAGAGGGGCGTGGAGATCTGCGATGTCCGGGCACCGAACGGGAGGGCCCTGATCGTTCTTCGCTTGTCGACCACATTCCTTTTCGACTGCACATCGGTAATTTCAATCACGACGGTATAGGGCCCGGGGGCAACTTCGCAGGAATACACTCCCTGGTACCATTCCTTCTGCTCCGGAATCCGGTCCGGGGAATCCTCGGGGATTTCAAGACGATCGAGTTCCCGAGCCGCCACGGTCCCGGTGGAGTCGGCGATTTCGATGGCGATCTCTCCCTGGCGCCGAAAGGGGGGGGCGGATGTGGTCTCCGTGTTTCGTTGTGCGACGAAGAAGTCCCGGTCGATTCGGTAGTGAATATCTATGCGCGATTTGCTGGGATCCCGGGCGATAAGGTTGACCGCCTCGTAGAACAGGAACGGCAATGGCTGGTCGGGTGATGCCGGCCTCGTTGGCATCTGCGCAATAGCCTGAACGGTAAGAAGGGCACTCATGCCGAATATCCATCTGGACGTTTTCACGCGGATCTCTCTCACGGTTTCTCCCAGTGTTGAAGAAAGTCGATCAGGAGCCGGACGCCCACGCCCGTCCCGCCACGGGGAATATAGTCGAGCGAATCCTCGAGCATGGCAGTCCCGGCAATATCGAGGTGTATCCAGGGATATTTCCCGATGAAATGTTTCAGAAAGAGGGCGGCCGTGATGGCCCCGGCCCAGCGTCCGCCGGTGTTCTTCACGTCGGCGACGTCGCTCTTGATCAGTTTTTCGTATTCCTCGAAGAGCGGGAGTTTCCAGACCCGCTCATACGTCCGTTCTCCCGATTCACTGAGGCGCGCCATGAGCGCATCGTCGGTTCCTAGCATGCCTGTGGCATGGTGACCCAGGGCGACAACGCAAGCCCCGGTCAGGGTTGCCAGATCGATGACAAGGTCAGGTTTAAAGCGTCCGGCATAGGAGAGCGCGTCGGCCAGAATGAGGCGGCCTTCAGCGTCGGTGTTGTCGATCTCTGAAGTCTTGCCGTTATGATGGCGGAGGATGTCTCCGGGTTTCAGGGCTCTGCCTCCCGGCATATTTTCGGTGGCCGGGACAAGGCCCACGAGGTGGATGGGCAGTCTCAGGCGTGCGGCGGTCCGGAGGGTTGCGATGACCGCGGCGGCGCCGGACATGTCCATTTTCATCTCCCCCATCCCCGCAGACGGTTTGATGGAGATGCCACCGGAGTCGAACGTAACGCCCTTTCCAACCAGGACGACAGTGCCGCGCCGTGATGCGGCGGGATTGTACTCCATGATGATGAACCGCGGCGGGTGGTCGCTCCCGCGGCCCACACCGAGCAGACCGCCCATTTTCAGCGCCCGGATCTTCTTTTCGTCGAAGACACGGACCCGGATCCCAAATTTCTTTGCGGAGGTGGCGTGACGGGCGAGCGTTGCGGGGTAGATCTCGTTTCCGGGGGCGTTTTCCAGATCCCGGGCGTACGTTGTTCCTTCGCAGACGATGGCTGAGAGCTTGAGGCCTTTGCCCATCGCCCGCCGTCGAGTGACGGAAGCGCTGGCAACAGCCATCGCCCGAATGGGCCGGTCCTTCTTCTTTTCCCGCGAGAGATACCTGTCGTACCGGTAGAGGCTCAGTGCCGCGCCCTCACCCAGTGCCATTCCCATTGTTTCCCACAGCGCATGCTCTGCTCCAATGCCCGAATCAGCCACGACCTGGGGATCTGGTTCGAGGAGGACCAGCGTTTGCGCTCCTGCCTCCCGTGCCTTCGTCGCCGCCGTTGCGGCCGCACGGCGGAGTCGCTCGAACGAGAGCTCCTTTGATTTTCCAAGACCGACGAGGATGAGTGCGCGGGTTCTTCCTGCAGCCGGGCAGAGCGTCAGGGCCTGAAGCGGCTTTCCGGAGAACCCGCCCCGATGAAACGGGTGGTTGGGGAGTGCCGTCATTGTGCACACTGTCCGGGTCTGGCGCCTGAACGCCACAGCATCTTCAAAGATGAAAAGGGCAGTGGCTTCGGATGCGGGGAGGGCCGATGTTTGTCGGAGCGTTGTGAAGCGCATCATACGTATTTTTCCGCTGCTGCTATGACGTCGAGTTGAACCTTGGAAAGCGCGATGCCGTCGATGCGGGCGCCGGCGGCGTTCCGGTGACCGTTTCCGCCGAATTCCTTTGCCAGTTCGTTGATCGGGATCTCGCCGCGTGAACGGAAACTGATCTTGACCGCGTGGGGCAATTCGAGGAAAAGTATGCCCGCCCGGACACCGTTGATGCTCATCGGGTACGTCGTGAGATTGTCGGTGTCTTCCTCCGTTGTACCCGTCCTGTTCAGCATCTCACGTGTTATCGTGACGCAGGCGATCTTCCCCTCCGCGGCCATGGTGAGGTTCGCGAGCATTTCACCGAGAAGGTGCATCCGTCCGTTGGACCAGCGCTCGTAGACCTTGGAGAAAATCGCGACGGGATCAGCACCGCATTCGATCAGGTGCGCGGCGATGCGATGGGTTTCGGGACCGACGCGGGGGTACCGGAATGAGCCGGTATCGGTCATGATGGCACAGTAGAGGGCTTCCGCAATCCTTGCCGGGACGGTGGCGCCGTTAAGTTCGAGAAGGATACGGTACGTGATCTCCCCTGTTGACGTGGCCTCGTCATCGATGAGGTAGTGATCGGCAAAAGGGGAGGGTTCGAGGTGGTGGTCGATACAGATCTTGATGGCGGGGCTTGCAGTCACCGCACCCTCCATCGACCGGAGCCGGTCCGGGTGATTCGTGTCCATCACCACGATAGCGTCGGCTCCGGCGATGAGCCCCGAATCCCGGCCGGCCGTGTACGTACGGATGGTGTTCCCGGGATCGAGGAAATCGTAGACGAAGGGGGTGGGACTATGATTGACAATGGTTGCCTGTTTACCGATCTGGTGAAGGTACGCGGCAAGTGCGACCTCGGAGCCGATCCCGTCACCATCGGGATTGACGTGTGTGGTAAGGACAAATCGGTGGTGGTTCCGGAAGAGCGGAACGACCGCTGCGATTGCCGGTCTCATTCGAGTCTTCTGTCCGTCGTTCGCCGTGTATTCTCCAATATACGGAAATGCCCCTTAGCACAAAAGGGAGGCGAGACCTCCCTTTTGTCTGCAGCACGGGCAGGCGGTCTACTGGATGATCCAGGTTTCGTCCCCGTCGATCAGTTTTTGCAGGTCGCCGTCTCCCCTCTTGCTCCGGGCCTTTGCGATCTGGTCGCGCATTTGCTCTTCATATGTCGGGCGATTCAGCTCGACGAACACTCCCATGGGGCGAGGCAGTGAGGGGTTGTGGATCATGTTCGCAAGGATGAAGGCAAGTGTAGAGTCATTCTCGTCATGGACGAGCAGGTCGTTGACCGAGGTGCGTCCGTCTTTGAGGCTGACCACTTCGGCGGTGAAGCCGTTCAGGTGTATTCCTTTGTCCCGTTCCTTCCCGAACACGAGGGGTTTGCCGTGCTCGAGGTAGACCACGTTGTTGTCACGGGTTTCCTTTTCGGTGAAGGCGAAGAACGCACCGTCGTTGAAGACGTTGCAGTTCTGATAGATTTCGATAAAGGCGCTCCCATGGTGTTTCTCAGCCCGGCGGACCATTTCCTGCAGATGTTTCGGATCGCGGTCCATGGTGCGGGCTACGAGAGTGGCGCCTGCACCGAGGGCGAGCGAGACGGGAATGAAGGGGTAGTCGATGACCCCATAGGGGGTGGACTTCGTGATCTGGCCGAGCATGGATGTGGGGGAATACTGACCTTTCGTCAGCCCGTAGATCTGGTTGTTGAACAGGAGGACCTTGATATTGATGTTGCGGCGGAGCATATGGATCATATGGTTCCCGCCGATGCTCAGTCCATCGCCGTCT
>DAIUKN010000277.1:0-4671 GCA_036848195.1 Bacteroidota bacterium | reverse complement strand
CGGCACTCACCGTCGGCAGCCTCGTCCAGGACGTCCACACGCAGTACCACCAAGTTGTGCCGTGGCTGCTCATCGAGGAGGGCGTGAACATTGCCCGGGAGCTCTATGTCGGTGTGACGCTCGATCGCGCATCCTCGCGAAACGTGGTCATGGCGTCAACGGAGGGCGGGGTGGAGATCGAAAAGGTGGCGGCGGAGAGCCCGGAAAAGATTCTGAAGGAGTTCGTGGACCGCGCCGTGGGTTTTCAGCCTTATCAGGCCCGGTCACTTGCCTTCGGCCTTGGCCTGTCCGGCGACGCGTTCCGGAACGCCGTCAAGTTTCTGACCGCCCTCTACAAGGCCTATGAAGAGATGGATTGCTCGCTTGCCGAGATCAATCCGCTGGTGATAACGGCTGAAGGAAAAGTGCTCGCCCTGGATGCCAAAATCAATTTCGATGACAACGCGCTGGACCGTCATCCGGAACTCCGGCCTCTGCGGGATCTGGACGAAGAAGACCCCCTGGAGGTGGAGGCGTCCAAGTCCAACCTGAACTATATCAAGCTGGATGGGAACGTTGGCTGCATGGTGAACGGCGCCGGTCTCGCGATGGGAACCATGGACATCATCAAGCTAGCGGGTGGCCAGCCGGCCAATTTCCTGGATGTCGGGGGAGGGGCAAGCGCGGAGACCGTTGCGGCCGGTTTCAAGATCATCCTGGCTGATCCGCACGTTCGGGCCGTCCTCATCAACATCTTTGGCGGAATTGTGCGATGCGACCGTGTGGCGACCGGCGTGGTCGAAGCGGCAAAGAAAGTTCAGGTCAGCGTTCCGATCGTCGTCCGTCTGGCCGGCACCAACGCCGAGCTTGCAGCGGAAATTCTGAAGAAGGCCGGGATGAATTTCCTGGGTGCCGGCAGCCTGGAGGAAGCGGCGGAAAGAGTTACGCAGGCGATAC
The DNA here is from genome assembly GCA_036848195.1 of Bacteroidota bacterium. GTDB lineage: Bacteria > Bacteroidota > Ignavibacteria > UBA10030 > UBA6906 > DAIUKN01. The sequence continues at coordinate 3,735 of DAIUKN010000277.1, read as the reverse complement.
GCAACTGATCAACACGAGGTTCGTGTTCTCTTGAAACTCAACGATACCTTTGAGCCTGTCATCGGACTCGAGGTTCACGCCCAGCTGCGGACGCAATCCAAGGCGTTTTGCGGGTGTTCGACGCGATTTGGCGTCGATCCGAATGAGAACGTCTGCCCGGTGTGCCTCGGGATGCCGGGAACTCTCCCGGTCCTGAATCGCAATCTGGTGGTCTATATCATGCGGATGGGGCTGGCGACGGGCTGTCGCATCGCGCCGAGGTCAGTCTTCGCCCGCAAGAATTACTTCTATCCGGACCTTCCGAAAGGGTATCAGATTTCGCAATACGACGAACCGATCTGCATCGACGGCTGGGTCGACATCGATCTTGACGACGGCTCGCGCAAGCGGATCGGGATCACGCGGATTCATATGGAGGAAGACGCGGGGAAGTCGATCCATGACCTCGATGTGGACACGCTGGTGGACGTCAACCGGTGCGGGGTGCCGCTGATCGAGATCGTCAGCGAACCGGATCTCCGCTCGCCACGCGAATCCTACCTGTACCTTTCGAAAATCAAACAGCTGGTGACGTATCTCGGCGTCTGTGACGGCAACATGGAGGAGGGGAGCCTGCGCTGCGACGCGAATGTTTCAGTCCGCCGCATGGGAGAGACCCGGTTCGGCACGAAGACCGAGGTCAAGAACATGAATTCCTTCAGGAATGTCGAGCGGGCCCTGGACTATGAGATCAACAGGCAGATCCAGCTGATTGAAGACGGTGGGACCGTTGTTCAGGAGACGCTCCTGTGGGATGCCGACCAGAACGTTGCGATGCCGATGCGGAGCAAGGAAGAGGCGCACGACTACCGCTATTTCCCCGAACCCGATCTCGTTCCGGTCCTTGTTGATGAGTCATGGATCGCCGAGGTGAAGGCTCAGCTTCCCGAACTGCCGACAGCAAGACGTGACCGGTTCGTCGGAGAGCTCGGCCTTCCGCGCTATGATGCCGACCTCCTCACCGTGGAGAAGGAGACGGCCGATTACTTCGAGACGACACTGGACTCCCTTACGAGAGTTGTGGGCACCACGCCCCGGGATAACGCCAAATCGGTCAGCAACTGGGTCATGACAGAGGTCCTCCGGGTGGTGAGTGAACGGAAGGTGCCGATCGAGCAGTTTCCGGTCCGCCCGTCCAACCTTGCCGAGCTCATAGGGCTCATCAAGGCCGGGACCATCAGCGGGAAGATCGCGAAGGAGGTGTTCGAGGAGATGCTGGTGTCCGGCACGGATCCGCGGCGGATCGTAGAATCCAAAGGTCTCCTGCAGGTGTCGGACTCCTCCGCCATCGAACAGGCGGTCGACGGAGTGCTCAGGGCAAATCCGGCGCAGGTAGAGAAGTATCTGGAGGGGAGTGCCAAGGTGTTCGGATTTTTCGTGGGCGAGACAATGAAGGCTACTCAGGGGAAGGCAAATCCGAAAATCGTGAATGAGGTGCTGAAGCAGAAGCTCAATGCAATGAGGAACTGACGATGTACGAACTTCAGAGGATACTGGTCCCAACCGATTTCTCGCCCCATGCCGCAGATGCGCTGGAGTATGCGGTTGATGTGGGCGAACGGTACCACGCCGAAATCACGTTGTTGCATGTCGATGAGTTCGTTGTCTCCGCGCTCGGTTCAAGGGATCTTCAAGCGGACTTCATCACCACGTATCAACGCCGGAAGTTGGAGTTCTTCGAAGAGCAGTTCGGGATCCTCAGCGCGGGGATTGCAGGCCGGTCGATCAGTTTGCGCCCGCAAATCAAGCAGGGGAGAGCCTACAAGGTCATCGTGGAAGAAAGCGAGCGCCAGGCCTACGACTTGATCGTGATCGCCACCCGCGGCCTCACACACCTTTCGAGCTATCTGATCGGCAGCACGGCCGAGCGGGTGGTGCGGCTTTCGCGCCAGCCGGTCCTCAGCATCCAGCACGCGCCGCGACACAAGGGCGTTGTGGACTCGGTCCTCTGCCCGACGGACCTCTCACCCGCGGGAGACGTCGCGCTCTCGTATGCCCTCTCCATCGCCCGGCAGAATAACGCAATCCTTTATCTCCAGTATATCAGCGAACTGGAAAAGCCCGAGCCGGAGGCGGCAATCCGGAAGCGGCTGCCGGATCTCACCGCGCACCACCCCCAGGCGCAGGAGGTCAAAGTGCAGTACGTCTTTGACCGGGACGTGGAGCCCAGTAACTCCATCATTCGTTTCGCTGAAGACCGTGATGTAAGTATGATCGTCATGTCGACCCACGGGCGAAAGGGACTCCGCCGTGTATATATCGGCAACAACACTGCCGAAGTGGTGCGGCAATCGACCCGTCCTGTGTTGACCGTGACGCACCCATTCCACAGAAAGATCTTCACTCGTCCTGTGACGGAGCAGTCGCACCCTCAGATCACACATGTGAACTGAGGTCTCGGCACCCCTTCAGGCGGAATGGAGAGACCAAATGGTCAGGCCCGAATACTCATGTCAAACGGTCATGCGTGTAAGTCAGACTGACCCACCCATGCCCCCCCCTGAACGTGCGCCGGGGGGGGCGGGTTGACGTAGCTACTGCAGAACCTAAGCATTCTCAGCCTCGCACCAACAGAAAGAGAATTCCCTATGAGAAAGGTCGTCATTGCCGGAAACTGGAAAATGTACAAGGACATCACCGAAACGGTCGAACTGGTCAATGCCCTGAAGGCTGCGCTAAAGTCGGTTTCTCCGAACGTTGTCGTTGTAATCTGCCCGCCGTTCACATCGCTGTCGACTGCTGCCGCTTTGACCAAGGAAACCCGGATCAGGCTGGGGGCGCAGAACATGTCGGAGCACGACGAGGGAGCGTTTACCGGTGAGATCTCCTGGAAAATGCTGAAGGCAGCGGGATGCGAGTACGTTATTGTCGGTCATTCGGAGCGCCGGCAGTTTTTCGGGGAGACCAACGAACTGATCAACAGGAAGGCACGGAAGGCGCTGGCAAATGGTCTGCGGCCGATCATCTGCGTTGGTGAGACCCTTCAGGAACGTGAGGCCGGCGTCACGGGCAAGGTGGTAGGTGAGCAAGTCCAGGGGGTGCTCCAGGGAATTGTCGCCCCCGACATGGAAAAGGTGATCATCGCGTATGAGCCGGTCTGGGCCATTGGAACCGGAAAAACCGCCACTCCCGCCCAGGCGGAGGAAGTCCATCTGCTAATCCGCAGCCTCGTCTCCGGAATGCTCGGCAAGTCGGTTGCGGAAGGCCTTGTCATCCAATATGGAGGGAGCGTAAAGCCTGACAATGCGGCGGAATTGTTGAGTCAAAATGACATAGATGGTGCATTAGTTGGTGGTGCATGCCTCAAAGCAGACTCTTTTTCTGCAATCATTTCCTCAGTGAAACATTGACGCTCGCCGATGAACGGAATCTCCCCTGGGCGGGGGAGATTCCGCGATTTTCGTTGCTTTCCCCCCTCCTTATGCTTATATTTAGCTGATATTGATTATTCCCTTCCGCAAAAGCGGTTACGAATACTTGTCCATACCAATCCCCAATCTGAGCAAGGTCCGGTTTCCTGGGTCGGTCCCGCGGGCTTTGGTCCTTTCTTCCATTGCCATTCTTTCCCTTGTCATTACGGTTGTCGGTTCGCTGCTCGCGACAACGATGCTTCGTGCCACGAATGTGCCGGCGGATATTTTCGATATGGCCAGCGTTTATCTGCGGATCTTGTTCATCGGCACAGCCGCCAACGGG
>DAIUKN010000276.1:0-4678 GCA_036848195.1 Bacteroidota bacterium | reverse complement strand
AGGACGAGGTATCTGTTTGGAGAAAGATTGTCGCGCACACCGACACCGACGGAGAGACAGAGAAAATCGGGCCAGAACGCCGAAGCGAACTTCGGCAAAAGGTTTTTCATTGTAAGGCTGAGCCAGATCGTTTGCCCTTCATAATCATCGAAAATGGTGTGGGTCTGTCCCGGGTACGCGCCCGGCTCACCAGCGGACTTTGGCCAGTAGCTGAAGCGAAAATTGAAATTCCCAAAAAACGGGACTTCGTGTTGAAGGACAGGGTACCATGCACCCATCAGATCGGCGGCGAAATCCACACGGTCGAATCCCCAAACCGAGAACCCGTCCCGGACCTCAACATAGGTCTGGAACAGCGTGGACCCCAGCGCACCCCACAGGAGTGAGCGTCCGCGGGATACGTTCGCCCATTCGAGGGACTTTGCGAAAACATTCGTCAGGAGCGCAGCCCCGTACAGATGTCCCACCTTGTCGATATTCCGCGCGTACTCGAGGTCTTCCAGGATATGAAACCTGGTACGGTAGTTCTTCCACCAGGCGTTCTCCTGGTATAGTTGAATGGCCGTACCCGCCCCGGCAATCGTCCCAAGGACAATGGCCAGGCGTGTCCCGTTCACTCGCGTCGAATCCGTCTTTCCGGCAGAGGCAGCCGGCATCGGACAGGCGAACATCCAGCAGGCCGCTACGGCGCCATACAACTGCAAGCGCAGGCGCAACCGCTTCCACCGATCGACGTTCATGAGTGCGATTTTTGTGTGAGAATATAGACAAATGACCCATAAACTTCAATTGATGAGGCCGTCCCGTTTGATTTCTCTGCCTGTTTTTCTATGTTGTGCTACAGAATTCATCTCATTCATTCAGGTGCCATGCGAACAGGAATCATCGCAATCCTCGTCGTTGTGTTTTGTCGAACCGCCCTGTCCCAGGACGACCCCTCGCCCTGGACATTTTTTCCTGATCATCTTTCCTTCATCCCTCCGATTGCGAACCACGAAGAGGCGCGTGTCGGAATTCTCCAGCACATTGGTTCGCCGCAGATGACCGTTGCTATTGGCAACACTCTTGACGCAGCGCAGTTCGTTGGAGGAACGGACACCCTTCGCTTCGGTGTCGACTTCTTCGCCTTTGCACTTGCAAGCGACTATAGCGGCTATCGCCTGAAGATCGGGGCCGCAGACGGGTTCTTTGGAATTCACGCCACGTATCACACCCATTCCCAATTCAGGTTCCGGTTCCGCGCGCTACACTTCAGCGCCCACCTTGTGGATGGAATGTACGATCAGGCATCGAATGCCTGGAAGGACGGGGTCGTGCCGTTCCCGTTTTCGCGCAACTACGGTGAATTACTCGCGTCCTGCGATCTGTTTCCGGGCTCGTTCACGGCGCGAGTGTACGGCGGGGGGAGCTATGCGGTCGTGATGAAGCCGTCGGCCATGCGACGGTTTACCGGGCTGGCCGGGGCAGAGGTATCGACCTCCGGAAGCCCGCACTGTTATGCGGCGTACAACGGAGCACTGGTTGGAGTACCCGTGTATGTCTGGAGCAGCACGGTTGAACTCGGGGTAAAATTCGGCACCTGGAGTCGGCAAGGGCTGCGCGTGCACATTACGTACCAGAATGGGTTGGACTGGTTCGGCGAATTCTACAACGAGCGGAAGGAGTTTGTCGGTGTCGGCTTTGCGTTCGACTTCTGGTGATCCTGATCAGCGCAGATAGAAGAGCTGCACATCGGCTGGCTTGCCCTGGATAAAGGTCGCTGCCGGCAGGGGGAGCCGCAAGACATTGACAATCCGTTCAGCGAGGAGGATGTCCTCGTTGGAAGTCGTAAACGCCTCAAGATTCAGATCCAGACCGATCGCAAGCTCCCGCCTTGTCTGGTGATCGTCGACACTGTACCCTACTGCGACATTGATGAACTCCGGCCAGTAATTTCTCACGGACGGGGGAAGCAGCCGATGCACGTTCATGGAGAGCCAGATGGTCATGGCATCGTAGTCCTCTGTAAAAGCCGCCGGCGATTTGAAGCCGGCCTTCGAGTAGTAGCTAAATTTGAAGTCAAAATTGTTCAGGAATGGAACCTCCGTCTGGAGCAGACCAAAGCCAATGCCGGTAATGTCGAAAACCAGGTCCTGGTAGTCGAATCCGTACGGGCTGAAGCCGTCGCCGATCTCCACCTCTAACCCATTCAGGAACGAGAGTCCTGCCGCCCACCAGAGCGCCGTGGAACGGTCATACCCTCCCCAGAGCAAGAGGTTTCGTGTAATCTTGAAGAGGACGTACGTACCGAAGTGGTGCCCGATCTTGTCGAGGCCCAAATGAGGTCCGTTGAACCAGTTTTCCGTATAGAACGAGAACGGTTTCGCGGCGTCTTTCCACCACGTGAAGTACCCATCGACGGCAGTTCCGACAAAAATACTGCCGACAATTCCGGTGGCAATGGCTTTTCGGGTAGGGAAACCGTTCTTTTCCGAGAATCCGTCGGTGATCCGGAGCGAATCCTGGGCAGAGGCGCGGGATGCAAGAAGGAATGCCGCCAGGAGGAAGACGACGCTCCGCTTCATGAGAGATGCGATCTGAAATACTCGACCGTCTTGAGCAATCCATCCCTCCGCGAGACTTTCGGCTCCCACTTCAGGATGCTGCGCGCGCGCGTCGTATCGGGCTGTCGGACCTTGGGATCATCTTCCGGGAGGGGTTTGAAGACGATCCTGCTTTTGCTCCCCGTCAGCGCGATGACTTCTTTCGCGAGCGTGAGCATGGTGATCTCGTTCTGGTTCCCGATATTGACCGGATCCGGCTCATCGGACATCAGAAGCCGATAGATGCCTTCGATGAGATCATCCACATAGCAGACGCTTCGGGTTTGTGCGCCGTCGCCGAAGACCGTGACATCCTCGTTGCGTAGTGCCTGTGAGAGGAATGCCGGTATGGCGCGTCCGTCGTTGATCCTCATTCTGGGCCCGTACGTGTTGAAAATCCGCACGATGCGCGTGTCCACACCGTGGTATCGCCTGTACGCCATCGTCATCGCCTCGGCAAACCGCTTCGCCTCGTCGTAGACTCCCCGATATCCGATGGGGTTCACATTTCCCCAGTACGATTCGGGTTGTTGATGAATCAGCGGATCGCCATACACTTCCGAAGTCGATGCCAGGAGAAACCGGGCACCTTTCGCCTTGGCGAGACCGAGTGCTTTGTGTGTACCCAGCGATCCCACTTTCAGCGTCTGGATCGGGAGCTTGAGGTAGTCGATGGGACTCGCCGGTGACGCGAAGTGCAGAATGAAATGGACCGGCCCGTCAAGGTACATGTATTCCGTCACGTCATGCTTGACGAACCGGAATAGTGGATTCCCCAGCAAGTGTGCGATGTTGCGAACGTCGCCCGTGATCAGGTTGTCGATCGCGACCACCTGGTGTCCTTCTGCCAGGAGGCGATCACACAGATGGGACCCCAGAAACCCCGCCCCGCCTGTGACAACGGCGACCATTCTACCTATTGACGTCACCACACGTACCTGACTTTCCTGGGATTTGGATTGTGCTTTTTGCCCACCCGCCTGAATGGGCAAGACGCCCGCAGGCGGGAGATTCGAAGCATTATCCCCTCTTCCCTCTTATTCTTTCTCCCCGCCCGATGCCGTAGTACGTGAACCCCTTCGACTCCATAATCTTGGGATCGTAGATATTCCGCCCGTCGAAGATCACAGGTTCTTTCATCAGCGACTTCATTCGGTCGAAGTCGGGCCTGCGGAATTCGTTCCATTCCGTTACGACGATCAGAGCATGGGCGCCCTTGAGGGCTTCGTAGTTGCTGTCGAAATACTTGACGCTGTTCCCCACCATCTTCTTCATTTCCGGCATAGCCGCGGGGTCATGGACGCGGAGGGTGACGCCCTCGTTCAAGAGTGCATCGATGATGGCGAGTGCCGGGGCTTCGCGGACGTCGTCGGTATTTGGTTTGAATGAGAGGCCCCAGAGCGTGATGGCCTTCCCCTTCAATTTCTCACCGAAATGCCGTTTCACCTTTGACACAATGACCTGTTTCTGTCTCCGGTTCACCGTCTCAACGGCGTCGAGGATTTGCAGGTCATAATCGTGAGACTTCGCCGTGTTCAGCAGTGCCGCAACATCCTTCGGGAAGCAGGAGCCGCCGTAGCCGATCCCCGCAAAGAGGAACTGCGAGCCGATCCGTGCGTCGGTCCCCATTCCTTTCCGGATCATATCGATATCCGCCCCCACCCGTTCGCAGAGGTTCGCCACTTCATTCATAAAAGAGACCTTCGTAGCGAGGAACGAATTTGCGGCATACTTCGTAAGCTCCGAGCTCCGTTCGTCCATGACAATCAGGGGATTTCCCGTCCGAACGAACGGGGCATAGATGTCCTGCATGATCGCCAGTGCCCTGGCACTGCGTGTGCCGATGACAACGCGGTCGGGTTTCATGAAGTCGTTGACCGCGGCACCTTCCTTGAGAAATTCCGGATTGGAGACGACATCGAACGCGTGCCGGGTCTCTGCGGCCACGATTTCGCGGACCCGATCGGCCGTCCCCACCGGGACCGTGGATTTGTTGATGATAACCTTGTACCCGTTCATGACTCTGCCAACCCTCTTAGCCACTGCGAGGACATGTTGCAGATCCGCCGAGCCGTCTTCCGACTGGGGCGTCGGCA
>DAIUKN010000275.1:0-4694 GCA_036848195.1 Bacteroidota bacterium | reverse complement strand
GACGCCCGAGACCATTCCGTTCTGGCTCCGTACAGTCTGGACGTCCACGCCGCACCGGACATCACCTCCGTTTTCTCTGATCACTCGTACCGCGTCGTTGACATAGAGCTCCGAAAGGCCCACCCGGGGAACCGCCAGGGCGGCACTCCGCCAGTGCTGCAGAAACGCTTTCCGTAGTGAGCGGACGAACACGAGGGCCGATGCCACACGGCAATGCTCGTTCATGATCGAAATGGCAAGAGGTTCCCAGAGTGATCGCCTGGTCTCCGCCGACTGCCCAATGCTGTTGAGCCATTCGTCAACGGTGAGAGAGGCGATTGAATCCGCGTTGCGTTCCGACCAGCGCAGGAGCGCCCGGCCGGCTCGAAGCATTCGCTGCCGGTCGGCCACGGAAAAGAGATCGCTGGTCAGAAACCCCCACCCTACATGGAGCGGCGAAGGGAGGGCTGGGAAACGGAGCCGCCGCACCCCCTTTTCCGGATGGTGCAGAACCAGGAGCGCCCGGGGTTGGGTTACAAGGAGATGACGTGTTCCGAGATCGTCGAGAAAGCGCATCGTGGCATCGTACCCCGCAATCAGCACATGCTGTCCGTTGTCGACCGTCTCTCCGGTCACGGTATCAGTGAACGAATAGGCGCGGCCGCCGGGGGACGGTTTCTGTTCGAGGACGAGGACGGATATCCTGCGGCGGGAAAGCCACACGCCGGCAGCAAGGCCACTCAGGCCTCCGCCGACGATAATGACGGGATTCACCTGGAGCGTCCCGAAAACTCCGGCTGGTTGTCGACGCTCCATGACCGCGCGAACCAGGAATACTTCAGCCGGTGGCTCAGCCAGTAGCGGAAGGCGATCAGAAGCTTGAGGAACTTCGAGATGGAAATGCGGCGGTCGAACACATTGTATTCCGAGCGCTCAATGCGGCGGAGTGTATGGGCGTAGATCGACCACATGATCCGTGCAGCGAAGAAAAACCTTTTGTCTTCATCCTGCAGCGCGGCCCGCGCTCTGTCAAAGTAATCGCGCGCACGGTCGCACTCAAAGCGCATCAGGTCCACAAACTCCGGAGTGTACCGGAAGCTCAGGAGGTCTTCCTCCGTATAGCCGTACCGGTACATATCTTCCATGGGGATGTAGATCCTTCCCCTCTTTGCGTCGTCTTTGATGTCCCGGAGGATATTGGTCAGTTGAAGCGCGATGCCGAGGTTGATGGCGTAGTCACGCGTGGATTCGTTCCGGTACCCGAAGATGTTACGGCACATCAACCCGACGGTGGAAGCGACCAGGTAGCAGTATTCGTGGAGCTCCTCAAAGGTGGCATAACGGGTCTTTGTGAGGTCCATCTCCATGCCGCGAAACAGTTCATAGAAATGCTCCACGGGGATCTTGAACCGTCGTGCCGTCGCACTGAGCTGGTTCAGGATCGTGTATGAGGATCTGCCGCGGAGCGCTCTGCCCAGCTCCATTCGCCACCGGCGGAGCATAACCACTTTTCGGTCCCGTGGACCTTCCTCGTCCACGATGTCGTCCGTATATCGGCAGAAGGCATAGACAGCGTGGATTGCCTCCCGTTTCTGCCGCGGAAGCAAGGAGAACGAATAATAGAAGCTCGTTTTGCTGTTCCTGGTGATCGCTGTTGCCGAGACATTCATAGGGAAGCGCGGAGAAACGCTGCAGATACGATAGTCAATTTGTCAATCGTCGAAAGCTTTGGACGGTGTGTAAGGACGTCGTACCGGATCCTCTGAATCTTGTCCAGAATGGCGCTCCCGCCCCGAAGCGTGAGGGACAATTCGAGCCGGAGCCTCCTCCCCACTTCTCGCAGGATCGGTTCGCCCGTCGTGAAATACGTTCTTGTTCGCTCCACCTGGAACCTCATCAGCTCTCGGAAGCGTTCGTCCAGAACCTTTCGCCCGAGATCACTCCTAGTATACCCAAAACGGTCAAGATCTTCAAGCGGGATGTAGACCCGGCCCTTTGCCATGTCGACCGAGACATCCTGCCAGAAATTTGTGAGCTGGAGCCCCGTACAGACGCTGTTGGAGAGAGGCACGGTTTTTTCATTGGCCTCCCCGAGAACGTGGAGCAGAAGCTGGCCTACCGGATTCGCCGAGTTATCGCAGTATTCAAGCAGTTCTGTGAAGTCACCAAAGCTTCGCTTTGTAACGTCCAATCGAAATGCCTTGAGAAGAGCGGAAAGAGGCTCCCGGGGAATGCCGGTTTTCGCGACAGTTTCCGCCAGGGCAATAAAGACCGGGTGATCGGCCCTTCCCGCAAAGCATCCATCGAGCTTTGCCTCCCATTCGTCGATTTTTCGGAGCCGCTCGAATGGGGCAACCGTCCCTTCATCAGCAAAGTCGTCTGCAGTTCGGGCGAACGCATAGATGCTGCTCACAAATGGGCGTCGATCGGCCGGGATAAGGAGAGACGCCACGGGGAAATTCTCATAGTGTTCCCGCGTGAACTGCTCACAGTATGCAAACGCGCTTTGCGTATCCACCCGCTCCCGTCCATGATTCATAGAAAGATACCGAATATGGGAAGGAGAGGCAACGAAACGGCTTTCTTGCTCTTGTGGGTGTTTTATCGTATATTTTTCAATGTATTAGCGGTATCGATCGCGAGGGCGGGATAGCTCAGTCGGTAGAGCAATGGAATCATAATCCATGTGTCGGGGGTTCGAGTCCCTCTCCCGCTACAGACGCAATCGCAGGCTCCTGCAGGGGGTAGGGCAAGGCCTATGTTTTCTACAAGGACATTTCTCACCCGCTTCCACGAGTACTCACGGCGAAGGCGGCTGATCGGTGAGCAGGGCAAGATCATTGTGGCGGTCAGTGGGGGGGTGGACTCGACAGTGTTGCTCGACCTCCTTGCCCGTGAACGCGATGCGCTTGGCCTGACCCTGATCGTCGCCCATTTCAATCACCAGCTCCGAGGCGAGGAATCAGACGCTGACGAGCAGTTCGTGGCACAGAGGGCGCGGCATCACGGCTTCGAGCTGTATGTCGACCGCGCAAATACGGCCGAATACGGCAGACACAGCAAGCTCGGGGTCCAGGAGGCCGCCCGTGCATTGCGGTACGAGTTTTTCGCCAACCTTCTCGAGTCAAGCGGTTTCGACAAGGTCGCTACCGCACACAATGCCGACGACAACGCGGAAACCATCCTGCTGAATCTCTTCCGCGGAGCCGGGGTGCAGGGACTTGCGGGCATTCCTGTGTACCGGCAGGATAAGAAGATCATCCGTCCGCTCCTTTTTGCACGTCGGGACGAGATCGAGCTCTACGCACAGACGGAGCAGATCCCCTTCCGGACCGACTCTTCGAACGAGAAGGACACATACCCACGCAATTTTGTACGCCATCAGATCCTCCCCCTGGTTCGCGACCAGATTAACCCGGGGATCGTACAGACACTGCAGCGCTCGGCGGACCTCTTCCGGGAGCTTGAGGTGTACCTGACCTACACCGCGCGCAGCAGTCTTGGCGTTGTGGCCACACAGACATCGGGTGAAGAGATCACCCTCTCCATCCCGCGCCTGCGCAGCAACCCGGTTCTTCTCCAGCAGTATGTTGTCATGCTCGCGGTCGAGGACGTCACCGGACGGCGCCCTGAGTATGAGCAGGTGAACAAGATCCTCGAGTTGACCGAGGGGCTGACCGGCTCATGGGTCACACTCTCCGACCGGCACGGAGTCTACCGCGACCGAGAGTCGCTGGTGATCCGCCCGACGGCGGAGTCGGCCGATTTCCGGATTGCGGTGCTTCAGAATCACCGGTACGAATTCAGTGCGTTCCGTTTCTCTTCCGAACTCATCGAAGCGAACGGCTGGAAGCCCGGGAACGGTGGACCGACGGAGTTTGTGGATGCCGACCTGCTTCCTCCCGGCCATCTGGTTCTCCGGACATGGGAGGAGGGCGACTGGTTCGTCCCCCTGGGTATGAAGACGAAGAAGAAGATCAGCGATTACTTTGTCGACGCGAAGATCCCCCTCTATGAAAAGCGCAGCTACCCCGTCCTCGAGACGAAGGAAGGGACCATCGTCTGGCTCTGCGGCCAGCGGATCGACGACCGGTTCAAGGTCACGGACCAGACGCAGAAAATCCTCAAGCTCGAATTCGTCCGGTCCAAGGGGGGATCGAACGGGAAGGATCATCACGGTTAACGGCGAGACGTTCGTCGAGATGATCAGCGAGGCGAGGATCAAGCGGCGGATCAAACGGCTCGCACGCCAGATTAACGATGAGTATAAAGGCAGGGTTCCGGTTTTTATCGGCGTACTGAACGGATCGTTCATTTTCTTCGCGGACCTGATACGGGAGATCACGGTCGACTGCGAGGTCGACTTCATGAAGCTCTCAAGCTACGGCGACGCCAAGATCAGTTCTGGTAACGTCCGGCTGGTAAAGGATCTGAACGTCCAGGTTGAGGGCCGCGATATTGTCATTGTCGAGGATATCATCGATTCCGGCCTCTCTATGGAGTATATTAAGAGGCTGGTTCTGCATCAGAACCCGACGTCGTTCAGAATTGTTACTCTTTTGTACAAGCCGGAGTCTGTCCGCAGCGATATCCATGTGGACTATATCGGATTTTCCATCCCGCGCGATTTCGTCATCGGGTACGGTCTTGATTACGCACAGCGGGAGCGCAACCTGAGAGCGATCTACCGCCTCAAAGAGCCTGCAACGGATCCG
>DAIUKN010000274.1:0-4696 GCA_036848195.1 Bacteroidota bacterium | reverse complement strand
TCGAGCGGGAGACGCCGGAGCGCACGATCGATCGTCTGGAAGGCCTCATACGATCGCCGGCATGTGTGGCAAGTCGACAGGTGACTGCGAACGGCGCGGACGTCGTCGGGTTCAAGGCATCCGTCAACGAACGCCTGCATGCGATCCCGCGGGATATGGTCGTCACTTCGGATCATGAGTCACGCACCTCTTCTTTCAACCGAGCAAGGAGTCTTTTCCGGAGAAGCGTCCTACCCCGGAACAGGTTCGTTTTAATCGTACCGAGCGGAAGGCCCGTCACCCCGGCCATCTCTTCGTAGCTGAGTTCCTGAACATAGAAGAGGGTGACAGCGGCGCGGAAATTCTCCGGCAGGCCCGCGACTTCCGCCGACAGCAGATTCCCCATTTCTGTTTCCTCCAGCCGTTCGAGCGCACCCGGTTCGTCCGAAGCAATCATGTTCTTCTCCGGCATCCCGTCCTCCGCCCCGTCCAGCGAGCGCTGTCCGTTCCTCCTCCGGGTGACGCGTGTCATGCAGAGATTATACAGGATCCGGTAGAACCAGGTGCTGAACCGTGAATCGCCGCGAAACTGGCCGAGACTGTCGTAGGCCCGCAGAAAAGCATCCTGAACGAGTTCCTCCGCTTCCTCACGGTTTCCCGCAAGGCGAACGGCAAGAGTGAGGGCGCGGTCTTTGTGCCGGTCCACCAGAACGGCATACCTTCTCGTGTGGCCGGTACGGATTGCGTCGACGATTTCCTGATCAGGGTCTTTCACTGGCCCACATATGTTCTCCGATACCTTCTTGGACTACGCCACGGCCCGGAAAGTTTCACTGAAGGCGACTGAAACTTTCCACGAAGGAGTGTAGTCTAAGACAACAGATGAATCCACCATACACAACAGGAAAGGAACCGAGCCATGGGCGGGCAAGAAGCCATTATTCCGATCTTCTTTTTTGTCACCGTCGGCGTCATCTGGGGCGCGTATATTCTCACCCGGCACAAAGAGCGGATCAATATGATTGAAAAGGGACTGAAAGCTGAAGAAATCAGGTCGCTCTATGCCCGGGCAGCAGGCAGGGCCAACCCGCTTGCTTCCCTCAAGTGGGGGATGATTTTCGTGGGCATCGGCCTGGCCGTTCTTCTGGGCGTGTGGCTCCGCGAAGCTTACCTCGTCCAGGAAGGGGTCTTCCCGGGCCTGATCGCGCTCTTCGGCGGAATCGGTCTGATTGTCTTCTACCTGATCGCGCGAAAGAAGGTCGTAGAGTAGAGCTCGATCGCCACAAATGCCAAAGCCCCCGCGAGGGGGCTTTGCCGGTTTTTGTTGATCGTCATTCCTGTGGTGTGCCGGTAGGCGGTGCTGATCCGGATCCTTCTTTGTTGCGGTCGATCCGTTCCTGTCTGGCAACGAGCAGCCGGAGCGTGAAATGGAGCATAAAGAGGATCAGCACGATCGAGAAGAGCGTCCACGTCCACGACTCGGGTACAATCCGGAAGTACACAAGGGCAAGCATTGCGGCCATTACTCCCAGGACGAGGTAACTGACAATCGACGATGTCTTTCGTGTAATCATGCAACTCCCTCACATTGCCCCGGAAATATCGGGAATGCCGCTCTGAAACGCAATTCCCCTGGTGTCCCTATCAGAATACCTGTTCGATCACCCCGCCACCAACCACGTCGTCACCATCATAGAACACGACCGACTGACCAGGCGTGATCGCCCTCCGTTTTGCGTCAAAAGAGACCCGGACGCGACCATCCTCCATTTCTTCGACTGTCGCAGCTCCTCCCTCGTCCTTGTAACGGATCTTCGCCTGAAGCCGGCGCGAGGTTGTGCAATCGGCGAACTTCATCATATTGACGTCCCGGGCAATGAGTCCCTGGCTGTAGAGGTCTGCTTCCCGTCCGAGGTCGATCCTGTTGTCCCTTTGGTCAATTCCGGTTACATACAAAGGCTCCCCTGCCGACAGACCAAGGCCCTTCCGCTGACCTATGGTATAGAACGGATACCCTCTATGTTTTCCGACAACTGAGCCGTTCATGACCATGGGGCCTCCATCCACTCTCCCCTGCAAATCCGGCCTGCGTTCTTTGAGAAACCGTTCGTAATTGTTGTCGGGAATGAAGCAGATCTCGAAACTCTCTCCCTTGTTCGCTGTCGCCAATCCCAGTTTTTCCGCGAGCGTGCGCACTTCCTGCTTGGTCAGATCGGCCAGAGGGAAGATGGTTCTTGCCAGCGATTCCTGGGTTAGCCCCCAGAGCGCGTACGACTGGTCCTTGGAAGAGTCGCGCCCGCGCGACACGACAAAGCGGCCCGTGACAGTATCTTTTCGAACCCGCGCATAGTGCCCTGTCGCAATGTATTCGGCTCCGAGTGCCGACGACTTCCGGATCAGCTCTTCCCACTTGATCGTGCGATTGCAGATGACACAGGGGTTCGGCGTCCGGCCCGCCAGGTACTCGTCCACGAAGTTGTCGATGACTTCAACTCCGAACCGTTCACTGAAATCGAGGACATAGTGGGGGAAACCCAGCCTGGCCGCTACCGCACGAGCGTCGTTGATACCGTCGAGTGAGCAGCAGCTGCTCTCGCTCCCGACATTTCCCCCGACCTCTTCGTACCGGTACGTCTTGATGGTAATGCCGATGAGGTCGTACCCCTGCCCGGCCAGAATCCCCGCCGCGACCGAGGAATCAACGCCCCCACTCATGGCCACCACCACTTTCTTTTTCATACCCACGCGCGACCTTCATGAAAGAACGGATCCAAGATACGGAATCCCGGCCTCTCCCACAATGGTCTACAGGTGAATGTCGAGCTGAAGCGAAAGGGATCGTTCATCGTCGACCTGCGAGGAGGGAACACTCGGCGTCTCTCCCGTACATTGGGTCGCGGCAAACTTGAAAGAAAGGTGGACAGATGTGAGAATGCGTCCCCGAATCACGAAATACCAGCGCCTTCCTTTCCCATAGAGGGCCGGACTCGCATACACGCCGGGGAGGTCCCGCTCAAACTCAAACAGTCTCGCACCGTAAGAGGGAGCGTCGAAAAAGGCGTGGTGAATGGTGGCCGTCACGTTCGCGGTGACGGGCCAGGAAATCTCCTGCGACACCAGCTCTCCCCGTTCCTTCGTGCTGTTTGCCGGAAAACCGACGGTTCCGAAATCGAGCCTCCCGCGGATCTGAACTCCCCGGCCGATGGGAACCTCGGCCCAGAGGCGGACCCTGTCCTGCCGGCGGCTGAGGGTCTCCCGTACGTTTCTCTGATAGGTGTCATGACCAGCGTTCGTATAATCCTTATCCATTTTTCGAAACTGAAGGTTCACCCGTGCCACACGCGGCAGTTCAGCCTCGCACCCGATCAACCACTCGGTTGAGGACGCCGGCAGAGGGTTGAAGGTGGTCCTCCATGGGGACTTCCATGTGTCGACGGACCATCGGATGCTGAGCCATGGCAGGGCGCGGACATCGCAGCCGAAGTAGACTCCCCGTTCGTTCACGGGGCTTCCTGCATCGCTGAAGCCGTTGGCATGAGGGCTCACGAAATCCGCCGGGTAGTCGCGGTAGAGCATGGAGACCGAAAGTATCGAACCGCACTCCAGAATCATTCCCGCATTAAAGGCCGACGTGAATCCTGAAACGGCGCACTCTCCAAAGATGCTCGCAGGCCCGGCGGTTGCGGCCAGGTCGACGCTGCCGACCCTTACGACGGACCCTTTGATGTCCCACTTCTGCACGCCGGCAAAACCCCGGTCGAACACCGCGTTAAGATACGTGATCCCTGCGTGGAAGCGTTCACTCCAGCGCAAAGCAAGGCGACATCCCAGCGCATCCTCATGGACTCCGTTTCGTTTCTGCAATGCCGCCTCCGTGGAAAAAAGCCCCTCTTCATAAAAACTGGTTACCCGTCCCGAACTATCAACGCCCGCCGCAAGTGAACGGTGCGACAGAAAGAGGGTGAGGTCAAGGGGTGCGAAGAGCCACGGGAGACCCGTGTCCAAAGCGAAACCGCGAAAGAAATGAAACTCATCCGCAGCGTGATATGCTCGCGGACCCGCACCCGATCGTCGGACACCCGCGACGACATCCATCCCCTTCCGGGGTGCAGCCGAACTCCAGAGCACCAGCCCTTGGCCGGCTTCGATGAGATAGTCTCCGAGGATGATCCGCGTCGCCATCGGCAGGTCGCGCAACTCGACAAAACCCGACAGGAAGCCTTCCTGTATCTTTTCGCCCGGGTCTCTGTCGTAGAGAAGGCCGGCCGTGACGCCCGGAGCCGGTGCCAAGACGAGACCGGAACGGAGACTCACCGGAGTTCCGATTGCTTCGTCCCCGGGTTTCGCCGCCGGGGGATACGCCCTGCGCATCATTCGTGAGAAGAAACGGAGAATGCCCTGCCGCCCGGAACGAATGCAAAGGTAGGGTCTTGCCTTCCGGAGCAGGCCCTGTCCCGGGCCGGCAAGGCCGCGAAGTTGTTCCACCGATCTGAACCTCCCGATGCGCGACCGGAAATCGAGAAAGGCAACGGCTTCCCCAGGCGTGACACCCGGGATGGACTCGAGCAGTTCTCGCGTGATCGCATTGATGTCCAGCGGCTCCGATTCAAGCAGCCTGAGCTCTTCCAGGGCTGCGGGCGAGAGCTCCTCACCCCGCCAGTTCAGAAGCGACTCCAGTGTTGTGCGCGTAGGTTCCGCGATCATCTCCGGTGGGCCG
>DAIUKN010000273.1:0-4697 GCA_036848195.1 Bacteroidota bacterium | reverse complement strand
CCCGGGCCGATTTCGGGAATTCGTTCAGTTCGACATCGATTCAGTTGGGACGACTTCGACTGCCGCCGACGTGGAGATCCTCTGCGGAATGTATGACACGCTCCGCGCGCTCGGCATCGAACGGTTCAAAATCAGATTCAGCGACCGCAAAGTGCTGAACAGCCTCCTGGATTTTGCCGGCATTCCGCGGTCGGGTGCCCATGGCGTCTTTCGCATTCTGGACAAGCTCGACAAGATCGGCCTTGACGGCGTAACCGCGGAGCTGACATCCGGCAGGGTGGATGCGTCGGGAGATGCAATTCCCGGACTTGGACTCTCGCTGGAACATGTCTCCCGGATCAAGGCCTTTCTGGCGATCCCGAAAGGAAATCGGAAGAACGTCCTTGGCTCGCTGGAAAGTCTCTTCTCGGGCGTTGCGTCGGCTCCGGAAGCGATCGAAGAGCTCGGGACCATCTGCCACGCGTTGGAGGTGCTGGGTATCCCCGAAGATTTCGTCCTCCTTGACCTCAGCATCGCCCGCGGCCTGGATTACTATACGGGGCCGGTCTTTGAAGCGATGCTGACTGACGCCCCCGAGTTCGGCTCGGTTTTCGGGGGCGGGAGATACGATGGACTCGTCGAACGGTTCCTGGGGCGAAAGATACCCGGCGTCGGAGCCTCTATCGGAGTTGACCGGCTTTTCGCCGCTCTGCAAAAGCTGGGCCTTGTTGATATTGCTCCGGCTACCTCGCAGGTGATTGTGACCACGATGGAATCGGGCCGGATGCCCGAGTACCAGAAGCTTACCAGAGATCTGCGGCTCGCCGGGATTAACACCGAAATGTACCTTGGCGATGACAGCGGCCTCGGCAAACAGCTTCAGTATGCAAACCGCCAGCAGATCCCTATCGCGGTGATCATGGGAAGCAATGAGTTTGAAAAGGACGAAGTGACGATCAAGAATCTGGAGCTCGGCGCCCGGATCCAGGACAAGAAAAAGAGCGTCTCCGGCAAGGATCGCGAGGAGTGGCTCCGGCTTTCGCGATCGGTCCAGGTCACGATCCCCCGGGCGCACTGCATCGAGCATATACGCACACTCCTCTCTGAGCGCCAGAAACAGCACTAACACACCGGACACCCTCGTATGGCATCACGACGCATTCTTCTTGACGGCGAGCATCTCACGCTCGAGCAGGTTGTCGCCGTGGCGCGCGGCTCTACGACGGTGGGTCTGGCCCCGTCTGCCCGCCGCCGGATGCAAAAGTCACGCGACTGGGTGGAACGTGCGGTCCGGCAGCGCGAGATTGTGTACGGGGTCACCACAGGCTTCGGTGCCTTCCAAAACGTTCCCATCGAAAGGGAGAAACTCCGGGAGCTTCAACGCAACCTGATCCTCAGCCACTGTGCGGGCGTCGGGCCCCCCCTCCCCGAAGAGGTTGTCCGGACTATGTTGCTGCTGCGGGCCAATGCCCTTGCCCACGGTTTCTCAGGCATCCGCGTCTCCACCGTGGAACGGCTTCTGGAAATGCTCAACAAGCATGTCCATCCCGTCGTCCCGTCACAGGGTTCAGTCGGCGCCAGCGGTGACCTCGCGCCGCTCTCCCATGTGGCTGCTGTTCTGATCGGCGAGGGAGAGGCTGTGTACGAAAGTCGAAGGATGAGCGGCGACCTGGCGATGCGTGCCGCGGGTATCCGGCCGGTCACGCTCGAGGCGAAAGAAGGGATCGCGCTAAACAACGGTACGCAAGCTATGACCGCCATCGGCGCACTGTGTCTGCACGATGCGGAGATCCTCGCCGATGCCGCAGATGTGGCCGCGGCGATGACGCTTGAAGCGGTCAAGGGGAAGAGCCGGGCGTTCGCCTCCGAAGTGCAGGCCGTCCGGCCGCACCCCGGCCAACGCCTCTCAGCACGCAACATCCGGTCGATGGTTCAGGGGAGCACGCTGATCGATCGCGTGGACCGGGATACAGGGGACAAAGTCCAGGATTCTTACTCCCTCCGGTGTGTCCCGCAGGTTCACGGTGCCTCAAGGGACGCCATCGCCTACGTACGGAAAGTCCTTGGCATCGAAATCAATTCTTCTACCGACAATCCCCTGATCTTCCCCGATGCCGAGCACGCATACAGCGCGGGGAATTTCCACGGTCAACCTGTCGCATTGGCGATGGATTTTCTCGGCCTTGCCGTGGCCGAGCTGGGTAACATCTCCGAGCGCCGCACGGCAAAGCTGATGGACCGGCACCATAACTATGGTTTGCCGCCGTTTCTCGCCAGCAACGGCGGGGTCCAATCGGGGATGATGATTGCTCAATACACTGCAGCCGCGCTGGTCTCCGAAAACAAAGTGCTGATCCATCCGGCAAGTGGCGATTCCATCCCAACATCAGCAAACCAGGAAGACCACGTCAGCATGGGGACCATTGCCGCGCGTCAGGCACGGATGATACTCGAGAACGTGCGTCGCGTCGTGGCCATCGAACTCCTCTGCGCCGCGGAGGCCCTTGAGCACCGGAAAGAGCGCCCCGGAGAAAGGTCCCGGAGGGTGCTTGCCCTCATCCGCAAAGCGGTCCCCCGGCAGGATGGCGACCAGCCGCTTTCCGCCGACATCGAAAGCATAGCGTCCATCATCGCAAACGAGCGGCTGACTCCAATCCTGCGCGAAAACCCCTCACGCTGATGAACTTGGCCCTTTGGCTCCTCGCGATCATCCTTGTCGTCGCCGGGGTCGTTGGCGTCGTCGTGCCAGCCGTTCCGGGTACATTGCTGGTGTTTCTGGGGCTTCTGGCCGCTGCCTCCGCCGACGGGTTCCAGAAGGTCGGCGTCGTAACGGTGATGATCCTCGGATTTCTGACATTGCTCTCCTACGCCATCGATTTCCTCGCGACCTATCTCGGCGTCAAAAAGGTTGGCGCCAGTCGATGGTCGATCCTTGGCGGATCCCTCGGAATGGTCGTCGGGCTTTTCTTTGGAGTGCCCGGAATCCTCCTCGGTCCATTCATCGGAGCCCTGGTGACCGAGTGGTTCGTGAAAAAAGACCTCCGACAGGCCGGAAAAGCGGGCCTGGGGAGCTGGCTCGGGCTGCTCCTGGGAACTTTACTCAAGCTTGCGGTGGTTTTCATCATGATCGGGATCTTCGTTCTCGCGTTTCTCCTGTGACGCTGATTTCACCAGCGTCGCCCTGCCGAATTTGGCGGATGATGGAGATGTGCCCGGATTGGGGACAATACTCTGGCCGGGGGGAGGGACCCCGGCGCAGAAGGGTGAACGATCCTCTTCATGGTACCCTGAAAGCGTTACATACTCATGTCACCTTTGCGCCACTTCGACCCTTTCGATCTCACTGAGGGCTAGGCCCTTCGACAGGGTCAGGGCTTAGCCTTGAGGGAACTCGAAGGGCTCTTCGGGGTGATGTTGCTGTACATCGGATCTCAAGCCGGGTCTTTCTGAGGGAGGGGAGAGTGAAGGCGAGACGGGGAATTCTCACGATTGTCGCCATGGCAGCAGTCTGGACTGGAACGAATCTTGACGGATTAGTTGCGCAGACGAATTCCAGCGTTGAAAAGATCAAGGTCTACTCATCTGAGCGGAGGGCGTATATGATGGTGGAGAAGGTGGAAAAGGCGGATGCCGAGTGGAGGAAACAGTTGACTGCTGAGCAGTATGAAGTCACCCGAAGGAAAGGGACGGAACGCGCGTTCACGGGGGCATACTGGAACAATCATGAGAAGGGCGTCTACCGGTGTGTGTGTTGCGGGAACGATCTGTTTGATTCCGGAACGAAATTCGAATCGGGGACCGGCTGGCCGAGTTTCTGGGCGCCGATCGCAAAAGAGAACGTGAAGGAAGAAGCAGATCATAGTCTCCTGATGCGGCGGGTCGAAGTCCAGTGCAACCGGTGCGGCGCGCACCTCGGTCACGTCTTCGACGACGGGCCGGAGCCCTCAGGGCTCCGATACTGCATGAACTCCGCAGCCCTCAACTTTGTCAAGGGACAATAGTGCCGACCATTCCCTCCCCATGGCCCCTGTAAACCTGCCAGGAGAAGAACCAAAGGACCTCGGGCTTGGTTCGCGCGTCGCACAGCAGAGTCGCCTCCGGTTTCTGAACCGTGACGGCAGCTTCAATGTCCGGCGGCGGGGCATGTCGTTCCTCCAATCTCTGAGTCTCTATCACGCCCTCCTGTCGATGACGTGGCTGAAGTTCGCCGCCGTCCTGATGGGAGGGCTGGTGGTTTTCAATGGTCTGTTTGCGATTGCCTACGTTCTCTGCGGCGAGGGCGCCATCCACGGCGCGACGGCCGACACGCTTCCCGGAAGGCTTTTGGAGTCGTTCTTCTTCAGCGTTCAGACGGCGACCACGATCGGGTATGGCCACCTGTCGCCGGTGGGGATCGCCACGAACGTGGTGGTCAGTGTGGAAGTTATGGTCTCGTTGCTGGGCTTTGCTCTTGCGACGGGGATTCTGTTCGCGCGGTTTTCACGGCCCGATGCCCGCGTCGTCTTCAGCCACAAAGCCGTGTTCGCTCCGTACCGGGGCATTACGGCTTTCGAGTTCCGGATCGCCAACGAGCGGAAGAGTCAGCTGGTTCAGGTGGAAATAAAAGTAATCATGAGCAGGTTCGAAGGGGGAAAAGCAAACCACAAAAGGGCCTTCTACGAGCTTCCCCTGGAGAGAGAGCGGGTCCAGTTCTTTCCTCTGAACTGGACTATCGTGCA
>DAIUKN010000272.1:0-4698 GCA_036848195.1 Bacteroidota bacterium | reverse complement strand
CCGCACAGACCGGCATGACGGAACAGTTCCACCCGGTCCCCGCCATCCCGAGCTGGTTGTTCGTGACAGCCCCGAAGTGGCTCGCCGTAGCCGTCCCGTGCGAGAAGTTGCCTGGCTGGGATTGGAGTCCGTTCGGATTGTTCGAATTGTTGGTGAAATTCCAGCCGATGACGTCGTCGGCTTTCCCGTTCCCATCCTGATCTATGCCATCCTCATCTCCGCCGGGAGGCGGCCCCGGGTCGAACCGGCCATTATGATTAAGATCTTCGGAGCTGTTGATCCAGATGTTCGGGGAAAGATCTTCGTGCTGCCAGTAGGTGCCGCCGTCTATCGTCGCGATAATGACCGAGCGATCCCCCTTGGCGATTGTCCATCCCTGATAGGCATTCATCATCGTCAGCATCGCGTTCTGATGGGAAAGCTGCTGATCGTTGGGTATGTCGGAAATGCGGCGGATGTACTTTGGCTCCGCATATTCGACCTCAGGAAGGCGTGAGAGGCTCCGGGCCACCCCAACCGGATTGCGGTTATCCGGAATGACACCGAGGTAAATCCTGGAGAGATCGGTCCGGCCCGCTGCCGACTCCTTGGCGGTGAGGGGGAGAGCCCGCTCGAACATCCGGTCCAGAGCGCCGACCCCCTGTAACGCGAGGGCGGCCGACAGTTTGCCGGGAGATTTGGCGAGCGATCCGGTGGGAATTACCGTGCCGGGATGGAATTTCACGACAATCACCCCGGGCATAATGCCCGCAGGAGGGCTGTTCGTCTCCTCGCGGACAGCTTTCCCGGCCGGAGCATACGCGGAGATCGTCACAACCAGGGTGAATGCCGGGATCAGAAGCCGGCGTACAACTGAAACGATCCTATAGCCCATCTCTCGAACTCCTCACCATTGGCGATACTGATCGAGCATAATGAAAGAATGTCCCGGCGGTATTGCAAGGGGAAAAAGGCACGGCGGGATATCGAACCCGGGGGATTCGTTATCTTGACTTTGGCGACCCATTTTCATACGTTTGTATGTACTTTTGAGGAAGGGCGCATTATTGAAGTGTTGGTACACGTTTTTCTCCGAGTCGTAAGTCAATCGCCAACACACCATGCGCTTTCTGAGGAGAATCTACAACCGCACTCCCATAGGTCGCCTTTTCGGCGGGCAGTGGAGGAGCGGTTTTTTTATTGCCTTCGCTCTCTTGATGGCGCACGCCGGTTGCGAGAAGACAAACCTGGGTCTCGTCGACAACATAGGCCAGCCACCATTCCTCAAGAACTCATCCCTCCTTCCCGACTCCATCGGGCTGACCTCCATCACTCCTGTCAACGGCCTCTATGCAGTGAGTGTGACGATTCGGACGAGCATCAGTATTGCCGCCGGTGGAGACCCGAACGTTTCAGTGACCGCCATCGCAATTCCCCCTGCCGGCACCGATCCTGTCGCGCAGACGGTCTTGCACGACGATGCCGTTCAGCCTGATCTCACCGCCGGGGATGGGGTGTATTCTGGTCAACTGGCATTTTCCATCTCAAAAACCGGCGCGGGCCCTTATCTCATCAGCGTCAGGGCAGTTGATGGGAAGGGTCTTTCCAGCAATGCGATCAACAAAACGCTCTTCATCCTTCGCAACAACTCCGCGCCGGTCCTCTCGGACCTGACCGCTCCGGACACTGTGAACCTGCCGGCCGGCGGGACGCTGGCAATCAAAATGACCGTGAAGGCTACCGACGCCGACGGCGAGCTCGACATCCGCGAGGTGTACTTCCGCAGCCTCGATTCTTCAGACCCGACCAGAAAGTTTTTCCTGCTGGACGACGGCGGGGTGGTGAGCGGAGATGCGACGCGCGATGATGGGATCTACACCATCACCGTACAACTCGTGGATAGTCCCAGCGTGCGGAAGACCTATCGGTTCGCGTTTCAGGCTCTGGATGCTTTTGGCGACACAAGTGCAACAGTGCTCCATCCTCTGACGGTTCGCTGACGCATGAACTCACTCAACGGCAAAGCGCTCGCTTGCCTCCTGGCGATTTTCTGCTTCTCCCACAGTGCGGGAGCGCAATCCATATTCCCGCGATCCCCCGCGATCGGCGCCGCGCAGCCGGAATTCACGGCGCACGTCCCGAGCAACTCCGTTTCGCATATCATCGTGACAGGGCCTTCTCTCTGGATCGGCACGGGCAGGGGACTGGCCCGAAGTCCAAACGGTGGGCGCTCATGGCAGAGCTACTCCTCCTTCCCGGAATTCAAGAGCCCCGGCATCTATGCCATCGCCGCAAAGGGCGACACCGTCTGGTGTTCAACAGGATACAACAAAGACGTCAATGATCAGACCGTCCAGACAGGAAGCGGGTTCACCTTCACCTTCGACAACGGTCAGACCTGGGCGTCCCAGCCCCAGCCGCTCGATGCCCGGGACGACAGCGTGGTGAGCTACGGAGCCAACACCGTCCATTTCCTCCCGATCGTCGTCAACGAGCAAAATGTCTCGTTTGACGTTGCGCTGACGGACAGTGCCGTGTGGGTGGCGAGCTGGTCCAGCGGCCTCCGGAAATCGACGAACGCCGGAAAGACCTGGCTCCGGACCGTACTGCCGTCCAGATCCAAATCCTCCATCGCCCCCTCTGATTCGCTGGGGTACTACTCCATCGATCCGCGGCTGGACAACAACTTCCTGGCATTCTCCGTGGCCGCAGAGAACCGATCGACGATCTGGGCGGGAACGGCCGGGGGCGTCAACAAATCCACGGACGGCGGCGTCAGCTGGGTGAAATTCTCTACGGAGAATCAGCAGCAACATATCCTGAGCGATTGGGTCATCGCGATCGGCATCCAGCGGCTCCGGTCCGGCACGCGTGTCTGGACAACGAATTGGCCGGCCGAAGGCCCGACACAGCAGTTCGGGGTAAGCTATACCGATGACGGGGGAATCAGCTGGAAAAACTTTCTCCGCGGCGTGAAGGCCTACGACTTCGCGTTCAGAGATTCTGTGACATACGTCGCCACTGACGATGGGCTTTTCAGAACGGATGACGGCGGCGTCTCATGGAACCAATCCGGGTCGATTGTCGATGCGGCATCAGGCAACCGGATCACCTCCAGGATCTTCTTTGCCGCCGGCGTCGAAGCGGACACGCTGTTCGCCGGATCGAGCGACGGCCTGGCAAGGTCCATCGACAATTCAACACACCCGTTCAGCCAGGCGTGGGAAGTCCTGCGTACGTCGGAACCGCTTCCCGGAAAAGGAACGACCTATGCCTATCCCAATCCCTTCTCCCCCCGAATCGAATCCACGCGATTCCACTATGGCACGGCGGGGGATGCGGGAACGGTGTCACTGGAGGTTTTTGACTTCGGAATGAACAGAGTGAGGACACTCATCAAAGACGCAACACGACAGGGAGCTGCCGAGCGGGATGAGATCTGGGACGGGCGCAGCGATGCGGGCGATGTCGTGCCGAACGGCGTCTACTTCTACCGCGTGACGGTGGGAAGCGGAGACCCGTCATGGGGAAAGATTATGGTGCTCCAGTAGGATGAAGAACACGCGGAAGCCATATCGCCGGGTACTCACGTGCCTCCTTCTTCTCCTCTCCGTCTCCAGTGCGGGGGCCCAGATGGCGGGCCGGCCCGGCGCTTTCAGCCGGCTCGGATTCGGGGCACGAGGGATGGGGATGGGCAATGCGATGACGGCAGTGACCGACGGCGATGTCGTGGGATATTACAATCCGGCGCTCCTCCCCTGGATCGGAGAGAGACATGTCGCCGCCTCCATGGGCATCCTGAGCCTGGATAGAAAGCTCAATTTCCTGGAGTTCAGTCAGGCCCTCCCTCCTGAGGCCGGACTCTCTTTCGGGATCATCAATGCCGGCATCAGCAACATCGACGGACGCGACAACGATGGGCGTCCGACCGGCATGCTGCGGACATCGGAAAACCAGGTCAATCTCGGATTTGCGGTCCGCGTCAAAGCGGGGTTCAGTATCGGCATCAGCCTGAAACTCTACTACTATCACCTGTATACGGACGTAACATCGGTCACAGTCGGACTCGACCTCGGCGCACTTTACCCTGTGAACGAATCGCTGACGCTGGGGGCGACTGTGCGTGACATCAACTCGAAGTACAAATGGGATACCTCCAGCCTCTACGGCCAGCAGGGGCAATCATCGGAGGAGAAATTCCCGCTCCTCTACACCTTCGGTGCGGCCTACCGGTTGCCGGATACCCTGGCCATTGTATCGGCCGAGATCGAAGCGAGCAATGTCCGAACCCTCATCGCGCGGGCGGGGGTGGAAGTGCCGCTGATTCCCGAATTCGCCCTCCGCGCCGGCATCGACCGGCTGGACCTGAAGGAGAAGGGAAACGGCGTCCGCCCGGCATTCGGATTCACCGCGCGGAAAGCCCTGAGCGGTTGGACGCCTTCAATTGTCTACGTGTATGTGGTCGAGCCGTTCACGACATCTGGAATGCACGTGATATCACTTTCGGTGAATTTCTGATGGCCAGAGAACGAAGAGCATCGGCGTACGTGATCGCGGCACTCAGCATCGGCTTCCTGCCAGGAATCCTCTTTGCGCAGGCAGGCAAATCAGGCATGGCGTTCTTGAAGCTCGGTGTCTCCGGGCGGGGCGTGTCGATGGCGGATGCGATGGCCGGAAGCGTAGACGGCGCCGCGGCGACGTATTATAATCCCGCAGGCC
>DAIUKN010000271.1:0-4707 GCA_036848195.1 Bacteroidota bacterium | reverse complement strand
CCCCGGCGCGCCCTCGCCCGCAACCCTGAAATGCGACGGTTTTCAATGTCAACCCCTTGACGGTTACTCATCGCAACGTATCGAGGAATGACACGTGCAGCGCCATCGGGTTTCTTGATGCTGGGATCGGCGCACAGGCTTGTTGAAGTGTGTCACCTCCCTTCGTTCCTACGGGGCATCCACTCTTGTTGCAGGCGCCGCATACAAAAAGAGAAAGCCTCCCCCACCAGATCGGCGCAGAGAGGCTTGTGTCAAAGACCCTGACTTGCTAAAGCGTTTCGTGAAAGTAGGTTCTTTTTGTCAAATGATCAAGGATCTTTTTCAGACAACAATGCGTAAGGCTGAAGCGTCTTCTTGATTTGACCTAAAAAGGGGCATTCTCGCAAAGAAAACCACCGCGCGGCCTTCGTTGCCTCCTGGAAACCGTCGAGGCCTTCGAAGGGACCGTCGGGGGTTCGATGGGGGATTTAACGCCCTGCAGAGGAGAATTATGAGAGCTGCAGTCATCGAGACGAATCGTCATCGGCGACATTGTCGAACCTCCTCGTTTCATTTTCTCTGCCGAAGACGATGGTTCGGGGATGAACCTTTTCCTGGTCATTCCTCACGCTATCCTCTTCTCCTGCAGGGATATGCATGAGAACGACATACTTTGGCTTTATCATCTTCGCGATGATATCCCGGGTCTCGCTGCTTCGATCAAAATATTCAATAAACAAGAGATCAACGGTATATGTACTCCAGTCGATCGTGCGAAGATATTCTTCATTGTACCCGAGCCTTGCATCACCCGGATGGATGATCGTGTAAGCGTTTGATCGAACAACATAGGCAAAGTTGCTAACGTTGGCGCCTCCGCCATGTTCGAGCCGCAGTGCCACTATATCGGCCTTTTCCCCCCGGATTGTTCGATGCTGACCCATTCCGAGGCTGATTCCAGATTGCCGCCTACCCGCGATGCTCTCACCAGTCAATTTGCTGCTTGCCTCTGAACTCGCTATGAACTGTGCGGCGGGATGATTCAGAAGAAAGCGAGACGTCATTTCTGCATTGAAATGATCGGCATGGTCGTGAGTGACAAGAACATAGTCGATGTTGTCAAAAGGAGGAGTGTCATTCATTATCCTGGACACCATGCTATCAGAAGGATTGACATAATACTTCGAATTGGGGAGAGCGTCGATGAGGACTTTTGTACCACCCAGCACAATCATGAATCCTTCATTGCCTATGTAGGTAACTTCAAGCACTTGTTTCTTGGTATCCTGCCGACAGCCAATGACAAGAAGCATGCTCAGGAGAAGGATAACTCTGTCTCCTATCATACGTCACCTCCGTCGTTATAACCTCAGACCAGACGTCCTGCCGGTTATTCTCACCTGGTCAAAGGGATTACGACACCTTGACCAACATTGAGAGCGCCGGTTGTGCCGCCTCTGACAGGATTTTGGCATGCGCATGCCGATCACTCTTCGAACTTCGTTTCTCCATCGGCCGGGTTCATTCAGTCATGATGCCCGCTTCGTTCGTAGTGTAGCCGGAGCATATCCTCGCCGAAATCATTCGCGAGATCACGGTACACCGTATGGATATGATTTGCATTGTTCTGTGTATTGTCATACTCAATCAAGAGCTTTGGACTGTGAATCCGATAGTAGTGCGGCCTGCCCGGCTCGATGCTGCCAGCCCACGCAAAATGAAGTCGCTCGACCTCTGGAGACCTGATCCTGTCCCGTTGTGCATCGGCCAGGTCGGGGCGCAGGTTCGCAGAATATTCCTGTATCAGGCGAACCAACAGGGCACGCTGAGCGCCGGTCATTCCCGAAGCAGAGAGTCCGTTCATCACCTCCAGGCTCGCCTTTCGGCTGTTTCCCGTAATGATCTCGTCAGGCGCAGTTGCTGCGATGATCGCCTGTGCACTCTGTTGGGCATCAAAACTGTTCAGGAGCTCTCGCGCAATACCGGCCTCAGCGCCGAGCAGGCTCAATCCCGCATGCGTTCCGTGCAAGACCACGGCCGGATTGCTCCCCATGAACATCGGCGTAGTTGCTACAAGCTCAGCCGTGACGGAGGAAAAATGGAGCGACAGGTGGTGGCCTTCCACACGCCA
This sequence comes from Bacteroidota bacterium, assembly GCA_036848195.1. Taxonomy (GTDB): domain Bacteria; phylum Bacteroidota; class Ignavibacteria; order UBA10030; family UBA6906; genus DAIUKN01. Next base: position 2,597 of record DAIUKN010000271.1, on the reverse strand, counting down.
GCCCCAGGCCGCATCTTTGGAAGGTTTCCCAAAGAGGGTGAAGAAATAGAGTTCGGGATCCCGCGCCAACGATACCACTTTGGGATCCTGTCCAAGAGCCACCTCGGTCTCCCGCAGCACTTCTTCCATGATCATGATGCCGGTGGCTTTGAGATATCCTTGACTACTGAGAGCACTGCGGAGCAAAGCGTGGGCTGCTATCCGCTGCGGACCCGACATTTCCTTGAGGCTCACCCCCCTTCTCTCATGGTACAACTTCCAGAGCGCCTCAGGCAACCCGTCGAGTCTTGTGGGAACGTAGTGCCAGTTGAATCGTTCCTGATTGTCAAAGGGGAAGAGAGCCTTGTCTCGTAGCGCAGGGTTCAGTGCCTCGAGGAACCCGAGGGCGGCGTCGAGCATGTTCTCTGTTGCGGGTTCGATCTTTTGACGAGCGGCGTGCAGCTCCTGACCGATCAGATTTGATCGGATGATTGGAATGCTCAGGACAAGTGTCGTCAGCTTGCCCAGGAGCCCCCTTCTTGTGATTCGATCGTAAGGCATATTCTTTTGTTCCTCCTTCTGGATGAGCTCGACAACATGCTTAAGAATTCAGCCTCGATCTTCCTCCGGACAATGAATTGCCGCTCCACATTAGAACCTCACCGCGTATGCCGCAGCGACGCTGTCGTGCGCAGCCTTACCTTGGTTCATTCTCTCCGTTGTCGAGCATTTGTTGGCGCCCGAAGCGCGTTTCCCCGCCGGGTCACATAAACCATTTCCTCTGGGTGTACACGGCATCACCAAACTCGCGCATGAACTTCATGTCCTCGTCGTGAAGCGGGCCCTGCTGTACGGCAGCGATGTTTTCCCTCAGTTCACGCTCGCTTCTTGGAGCTGTCAGGACACAATGGACATGTGGGTTCGAAAGGACAAACCTGTAACACTCCCCTGCCGTCGGGATGCGTGCCCCCTTCGGCCAACCTTTGGGACGGCGTAACAGCGCCGTCCACCGTGTGGCGGTATAACTGATGACTCCGGGATTGTGCGCAGCAAGATGCGGGAAGATGTCCCGTTCGGCTCCGCGATGGGCTGCGTTGTAGCGCAGCATCAATGCATTCACATCGCCATCCGTGGCCAGCTTGCCAAGGAAGGAACGGTTGTGGCAGGAGAGTCCGATCGCCCGGACTTTCCCTTCCTCTCTCAATTTCAACAAGTCTTCGTGGACCTTTGGCGTGTACTCAGCCGCCTTCATCACCCCCATGAAGAGGAAGACGTCGATGTAGTCTGTCCTGAGCTGCCGCAGCCGTCTCTCGAACGTCTTTCGAACGTCCTGGGCCCACCAGATGTAGTTGTAGGCGCCCGTCACAAGTACAAACCTGTCTCGACGCGACGCCATCAATTCCCTCAACGTGCGCGTCATCTGTACATCGAAACCGAAGGTGAAAAAGAGGTTGACTCCTTCCTCCGCGGCGGCGTAGACGGACTTCTTGCCGGGAAAATATGAGGCAGACAGTCCCAGCGGCGTGACGCTGATTCCCGTGCTGCCCAGGGGTCGAAGCTGGAAAGGAGATGTCATCGTACGTTTCCTTTACTATGGAGACTGAGGTTGCGGTCACTGTAGCCTATGAGGTCCGGGAGACCTGCAGAAATTCATCGTCAAAGCAGTGACCCACTTTCGAACTGGTCGCCAGCCCGATACCTACGCCCGCCGGCGCTCCCGGGCGGAGGGAATCCGCATGGGCCGCGGAATGGTGCTACCGCGTCGGGGTTCAGTGCGCGGCGACCAGTCTTGCAAGGGCAGCCAGATTCACTGAATTATCGCAGAATATCCCCATCCACCGGGCGCATCGGTTCGCGTTGAGAGGGAGGCCCAACACGGGAACACGGTGCCGCATGCATAAACGCATGCCGCGCAACAGCTCGGGCACGCACGCCACTCCCACAACCCCGAGAGTTCCCGCGTTGGTCTTCCTGAACAGGCCTGCGAGGTTTGCTTCCATCCAGATATAGGGTGTGATGCCGTGAAGGCGGAGCAGCTTGCTGATCCCGTTGATCCAGCACTCTTTGGAGCAACCTCTGCACACGTAGTCCATCCCCTCCTGCTCGGAACGACATACATCGCGGCGTTCTTTCAAGCAGTGGGGAAGAAAAGCGAGTTTTCTCTCCGTCGCACGGAAGTTCTCCGCATGGATCCTGTTCATGAGCTCAATTTCCAGCATCGCGAGGTGATACTGTTCCCTGCTCATGGAGAGCGTTCGATCCAGGCGGGAACGGAAGGGAAGGGTTTCCAGGTGTGAGGCGACATTTGTCGTGAAACTCCCGAGCGCCTCCGCCGAACTCCTGACCAGGAGGCCCGGCGGGCCGTCTGGGCCGGACCCGCGAGCGAGCCTTCTCAGCTGCCTGCGGCTTCGGCCGGTCTCCTGGACGAAGCGCAGCAACGCACCGGGATCGGGGTACGTCAGCAGCAGCCGATCGGCCAGGGCCGCCACTTTGCGAAAGTAGTCATCCGAAGAGGGCCCGAAAAGGGAGAATGTCTTCCCCTCCACAGGTATCTCCACCAGATTGCGTCGCAATGCCGGGAGGATATCGGGAGGGGTAGTCCGGAATGGCTCCCGGCG
>DAIUKN010000270.1:0-4737 GCA_036848195.1 Bacteroidota bacterium | reverse complement strand
CCTCCCGATGTACATTGCCGACCGTCCGGTGGGTCTGCTGGCATTCGGCGAACGGATGGCGAACAAAAAGCTCCGGCACAGAGAACTGACCTATCTTGCGTCGCTGGCGAACCTGTCAGCGACCGCCGTGGAAAAGAGCCACCGCATCACTGAACTTCAGGTCGTGAACAGGAAACTGGACCGGAAAGTGCAGGAACTGAATACGCTGTTCGACCTCGGGAAGGAATTCGGATCCCTGCTCGATCGGGACAAGCTGGCCCGCCTTCTTGCCTTCTCGTTGCTCGGCCAGGTCGGTGTCAACCGATACCTGATCTGCTTGAAGGATGGGGCCGATATGGCCGTGGTGGCATCCAGGATTGAAGGGCAGCCCCCTCAGAGAGAATTCCTCTCTTCGCTGGCCCGGCTCAAAGGGCCTGTCCGTGTGCCCGACATCGTTGTCCGCGGTTCACTCGATCCCCGGCCGACCCTGACGGAGCTGGGAATGACGGTGGCGGTCCCGGTCCAGTTGAAGGGGGAGAGCAAGGGACTGATCCTCCTCGGCGAGAAACTGAGTCGCGAACCGTTTTCCGCGGGCGACATGGAATTCCTTTCTTCGCTCGGCAATCTGGCAATCATCGCTGTGGAGAATGCGCGACTGTTTCAAGAGGCGATCGAGAAACAGAAGATGGAAGACGAGTTGATGATTGCGCGGGAGATTCAGAAGGGACTGTTGCCAAGCGTCCTTCCGGCGTTGCCCGGGATCGAGATAGCCGCGCAGAACATCTCCTCGAAGCAGGTCGGGGGGGACTACTACGATGTCATCCCGGTAGAGGGCGGACGCGCCGTCATCGCGATCGGGGACGTGTCGGGGAAAGGTACGCCCGCGGCGCTGCTGATGGCGAATCTTCAGGCCACAATCAGGGCACTCGTGCCGTTGGACCTCCCTTTGGCTGAATTGACCGGCCGGGTGAACGACCTGATGTGCCCGAATACCGGAGGGAACAAATTCGTGACGTTCTTCTGGGGTGTGCTCGATCCCGCAGCGATGACGCTGACCTACGTCAATGCCGGGCACAACTATCCGTATCTGTTTCATGCTGACGGTTCGGTGGAGCGGCTTGACAAGGGGGGGATGATCCTGGGGGTTCTGAAGACGATCATGCCCTACGAGCAGGCTGCGATTGAGCTTCGTCCGGCTGATTTGTTGGTGCTGTTCACGGACGGGGTCAGCGAAGCCATGAGCAAGGAGTCCGAAGAGTACGGTGAGGAGCGGCTCGAACCGCTTTTGAAGACTCTCCGCGGCCGCCCGGCGGCGGAGATTATCGAGAGGGTGGGGGAGGACATCCTTCGTCACACGAAGGGGGCGCCGCAGTCGGACGATATCACCATGATGGCGGTTCAGGCGCTCCCATCCGCATCCTGACCGATGGGTCTGCATTCCCTTGACTGTCTCCCATCTCTTTCCTAAATTCTGTTATTGCGGTTACCCTCGAGGGTCCCCATGCAAGACACCGTGTTCAGGCGAGTGAGAATCTCGCGGAAGGAGCTGCACTCCCTTTTCGGCAGATTCCTGAAGAGCCTCCGGCAAAACCGCCCGGAGACCCGCGGAACATACGAACGTGCTCTCCGCGAGTTCTTCCGGTGGTTCTCGGACGATGGGCATGTCTTCTTCCTCGTGGATGATATCGAGCGCTACAAACGTCACCTGACCCTGAGGAAGAAGCTGTCGCCGGTCTCCGTTTCGACGTACTTAACGGCGGTCCGGCGCTTCTGCGAGTACCTCGTCCATGCAGGCGTCCTTGCGGCCAACCCGGCCCGCTTGGTGTATGGAAACGAGCGTCCCCACTCGCATTCCAGAGAGTCGCTCACTCCCGACGAAGTGGACCGGCTTCTCGTTGCAGTAGACCGGGCGGACGAGCGGGGAAGACGTGACTTTGCGGTGATTCTGTTGATGCTCGAATGTGCGCTGTCGGAGATCGAGATCATACGGGCAGACGTCGGGGATTTTGTGATCAGGAACGGCGAAGCGTCGCTGGCAGTTCAGGGGAAGGGGTGCGTAACAAAGGACGCCGTTGTGAGTCTGCCGCCCGACGTGCGGGAGGCGATGGGTCAGTATCTTGCGATGCGTGGCCCCATGGACCCCTCGGATCCTCTCTTTGCGAGCGCCGGCAACCGGACCCGGGGGGAGCGGATGACCACCCGCGGCGTCCGTGACCGCGTCAATGCCTGCCTCGAGCGCGCGGGGGTCAAACAGGGAAAGCTGCGGCGCCTCACCCCGTACTCCCTCCGGCATACTGCTGCGGCGCGGATGGCCCGCGGCGGTGCGACAGCTGAGGAAATCCAGAAACGTATGCGGCTCGGAAGTCTCACGACCGCCATGCTGTACCTCCAAAAATCGAAGAGCGAATCGTAGTCTCCATGGCATATCCCTTCCTTATCCTCGAACAGAAGTGGCAGCGGTATTGGGACGAGCATCAGACGTTCCGGACGGCAGACCGATCCGACAAGCCGAAGGTCTTTATCCTCGACATGTTTCCGTATCCTTCCGGCGCCGGCTTGCACGTGGGGCACCCGGAAGGGTACACGGCAACAGATATTCTCGCGCGTTACCGCCGGATGCGCGGCTTCAACGTGCTGCACCCGATCGGCTGGGACGCTTTCGGCCTCCCTGCTGAGCGGTATGCAATGCAGACTAACATTCATCCGCGCGTGACGACCGAGCAGAATATCGCCACATTCCGGCGCCAGATTAAGATGCTCGGTCTGAGCTACGATTGGGCCCGGGAGGTTGATACCACCGATCCGGGCTACTATCGCTGGACACAATGGATTTTTCTCCAGATCTACAATTCCTGGTACGACCCGAGGGCCAATAAAGCCCGGTCCATCGACACGCTTACGGAGGAATTTGCGCGCGAGGGGACGGCCGGCCTTCCGGACATCGAGCCGACCTTCACTGCTGAAGAATGGCGAAAGAAAAGCAGCAAGGAGCAGCATGACATTCTCGGGCAGTTCCGGCTGGCGTACGTAGCGGAAATTCCGGTCAACTGGTGTGAGGCCCTGGGAACGGTCCTTGCCAATGAGGAAGTCCCGGAATGGACCGACAAAGGCTACACGGTTGAGCGGCGGCCGATGCGCCAGTGGATGATGCGGATCACCGCATACGCCGAGCGATTGCTCGAAGATGCCGGCGAGCTTGACTGGCCCGCGTCAACGCTCGAACAGCAACGGAACTGGATCGGACGGTCGGAAGGAGCGGAAATCGTTTTTCCCGTCCCCGGGCGCAACGAGGGGCTCAAAGTTTTCACGACTCGTCCGGATACGATCTTCGGGGCCACCTACATGGTGCTCGCGCCTGAGCACCCGATGGTGGACACCCTGACCGCCGGAGATCGGACGAATGCTGTAGAGGAGTATCGTGCGGCGGCCCGGCTCAAGAGTGAACTCGAGCGGGGGATTGACGCGGAGAAAACCGGCGTCTTCACAGGGGGTGTCGTCCTGAACCCCGCAACCCGAAAGCTGATTCCTGTCTGGATCGCCGATTACGTGCTGATGGGGTACGGCACCGGGGCGATCATGGCGGTCCCGGGTCATGACGAACGCGACTTCGCCTTCGCCCGGGCGTATCAGTTGCCGATCATCGAGGTCGTGCGTGGCGGAGACGTTTCCCGCGAGGCGTACGTTGGCGAAGGGACTGCCGTACACTCGGCAAATGACGAAGTCTCGCTCGACGGGCTCCCGACGTCCGAGGCCAAGCGGCGCATCATTGCGTGGCTCGCGGGACAGGGGCGGGGAAAAGCGGCCATCCAATTCAAGCTTCGCGATTGGCTCTTCTCGCGCCAGCGATATTGGGGAGAACCGATCCCCATCGTGTACCTCGAAGACGGGACAATGAAAGCGCTCCCGGAAACCGAGTTGCCGCTCTTGCTCCCCGATCTGAAGAAGTTCCAGCCAAGCGGCACAACGGAATCGCCCCTGGCACTCGCCGACCAGTGGGTCACTGTTGTTGATCCGGCGACAGGTCTCCGGGGAAAGAGGGAAACGAACACCATGCCCCAATGGGCAGGGTCGTGCTGGTACTATCTACGGTTCATCGATCCGAAAAATGATCACGTTCTCTGCTCTCCCGAACTCGAACGGTACTGGATGCCGATCGACCTGTACGTCGGCGGCTCTGAACACGCGGTCCTTCACCTGATGTATGCCCGTTTCTGGCACAAGGTCCTGTACGACCGCGGCCACGTCAGTACGAAAGAGCCCTTCGTGAAACTCCGGCACCAGGGGATCATCCTCGGAGAGGACTCGCGCAAAATGTCCAAGTCCCGCGGTAACGTGGTGAACCCGGACGACGTCGTCGGCCAGTACGGCGCCGACGCGATGCGCCTCTTCGAGATGTTCATGGGTCCCCTCGAGGAGATGAAGCCGTGGAGCACGAGGGGAGTGGAGGGTGTTTCGCGATTTCTGAACCGCGTGTGGCGACTCTTCGTGAGTGACGATGGAGGTCTGGATCCCGCGGTCAGGGACGTTCCGCTCACGCCGGAGCTGGAAATGGCCTTTCATGCGACCGCAAAGAAAGTCGGGGAAGACATCGAAGCCCTCCGTTTCAACACGGCAATTGCCCAGATGATGATTTTTGTGAATGAAGTGACCAAGTCGGATCTGCGACCCCGTCAGATTCTCGAGCCGTCTGTTCTTCTGCTCGCCCCATTTGCCCCGCACCTCGCCGAAGAGTTGTGGGAAAAGCTGGGCCACCGGGAA
>DAIUKN010000269.1:0-4737 GCA_036848195.1 Bacteroidota bacterium | reverse complement strand
TTGACCGCGATGACAGGCGGCCTTGCCTATTCGCCTCCTGGCGCCGAATGACTCCTGGACCTTCCCCGCCAAGAGGATCTTCAAAATCGACTGATAGGGAACATCCCGACGGTGGGCCAATACCTTGATCCCCTCCAGCAAGGATTCCGGAAATCGAATGGAGATCATGCGGGAGGACGGCTTGAAGTTGGGAAAGAACGCAAGCTCCGCCTTCGACCAGTCCAAATACTCTGTCGAATCCGCGCTCGCCCAAAACTTTCGCACAGCGTCCTCGGCCTCAAACTTTGGCATTCTTTTCAGCTTCTTCACGGAAGATTCTCCTTTCCTTCTTGCTCATCTCACGAGCGGAAATCACGCGAATCTTCTTATTGGGCTTCGTGAACACGACGAGGAGCGGGCGGCCGAGGCTCGTAATTCCCCGCGCGTAGAAACGCGGCACCACACCTGAATGTTTGGGGTCCGGGAGGAAGAACAGCGGGTGGTTGAAGAAGAGCTCGTCGCATTCCCACCAGGCCACGTTATGCCAGCGCCAGTCCTTGTCGCGACTGCCCGCGTCCCATTCAAACCTCTCGAAGTCAGGCACGACTTGCACGATCGTCATACTCCTGAGATGTATATTTCTAATATCTACTTCACCGGACGCAAGTCAATAGGCCACGGGAAGAAGACGGCATGGCGGATTCAACGCAGAGAATTCTCGTCACGTTAACGATATTGACAACCGGGTTCCAGGATATTACATTGGTGCACGATTCCATTGTTGACGGTCTGCTAGCGGCGGTCCCGCCTGCGTTCGCCTTTGGTGAACTTCGGCGGGGAGGCCTCGCAAGTGACAGAGAAATCCCGCGAAGCGGCTTCCATTCTGCAGGTTCTGCGCAGGAAAACGCCTGATAGAACCCGGGGACGGTCACTCAATAGCTTTTTTCTCGATCCCAACTGAAGGTGAGCTCGCGACGGGATCCTGACTTCCGCATTACCAACATTCCTTGGACTCGGCACACTGCCCAGATGAAAAATACTCGCAATATTGCGTTCTTATGGTACCCCTGTGTCATGCATGGCGGAAGCGAAGTATTACGTGACGAGCATGAAACAACAAAGCAAGGGGCTTACTCATGATCAGGAGCTTCAATGAAAAAAGTATCAAGGCCGAAAAGCGTAGACTCTTATATTGCATCGGCTCCGAAAGAAGTGCGTGGCAAACTTATGGAGCTGCGAACAGCAATCAAAAAGGCCGCATAGACTGCCAAGAAACGTTTAAGTTACGGAATGCCTTATTACAGTTATAAAGGACGACTGGCCTATTTCGCCCTATTCAAGGGACACATCGGACTTTATCTGCCTCCCCCAGTTATAGCGGAACACAAGAGTGAACTGGAAGATTATGAAACTGCCATGGCGACTGTCCGCTTTCCATTGGACAAGAAGCTTCCTGTCGTCCTGATTAAGAAGCTGGTTAAAGCGCGGATGAAGAAGAACGAGATGAGAAAGCAAAAATAGAATCTGCCCCGGTGGCCGTGCCAGACGCCGCCGCGCACGAACACGTAACAGTCAGAGTAACCCGCCGTTAGAATAGAATGAAGATCGTTGCTCTACAGTTTTACTCCCAATATCAACAAGCCGCCGGCTATCAAGTATGATCACGTTCATAAAAGCAATTCACACGATTATCTGGGTCATCATGACGACGTCGATATTGTACATCGGCTATTCTGTTTTCAGAATGAGTTTCGGTACGGGGTTCTTCGTTGCGATGTTCTTGGTTGTCACAGAAATCCTGGTAATTCTGATTAATTCATGGAGATGCCCACTAACAAACATTGCGAGACGCTACACGAGCGAGAATACTCCAAACTTTGATATCTTTCTCCCAAGAACAATTGCGAAATATAACAAGGAGATCTTCAGCGTTATCTTGTTGCTTATAGCGCTAATGTACGTCTACAATTCGGTTAAGTAATTGGGTGGGAATGACCTGACCAGCCAAGAGTAACCGACCCGGACGATTCCCGTTCCGGTCAAGGAACGGGGCCGGCACTGCATTGACGAAGAGTGCGTGTCCGTGCGGAGGAGCGGCTGCTACCGGATGATGATCAGCTTCTGATATGCCGTTTCACCCTTCGCGTACTTCAGCTGACCGGTCACGGGATCGGTGTAGTCCGCCGTCACAGTGAAGTGAGCGATGTAAATTCCGCTCACAACCACCTGCCGGGAGGACGTATTGGAGTTCCACGTTTCGTCGCCGCTTCCGTTTTCATGTTCGATCTGGTTGATCAGGTCGCCATTCTCCGTGTAGATTCTGATCGTGCAGTGTCCGGGGATGTTCAGGAACATGATCTTGTCCGGTTCGCCGGGATACTGCATGCTGGGAGATGCGATGTTGTAGGGGTTCGGCACGACCCGGATGGACGACAAACTCTGTCCGGCTTGCCGCCGCAGGTATGCGGGCTGGTTCGTTCGCGTATAGAAGCGGTTGCTCAACAGTTGTCCTGACGGATTCGGTCCTCCGGTGGCGTTATTGCTGCCGTCGGTGAATGAGGAGATGGAGTAGTAGTAGGAGAAGCCTCGCTGGGCAGTGACGTCGTCGAACGATGTTGTGCCCGGCGCAAGACTGGCAATTTCCTCGAACGTTGTATCGGTTTTCCCGGTTGCACGGAAAAGCTTGTAACCGCCGAATCCTGTATTCTTCTCGGAGGCACTTGGGACCCAGGAGAGCGAGATGCGATCGCCACCGGAGGCCACGGTAAACTGCGGCGGAGGCAACGGCGGCTGCGGAATCTGGTAGCCGAGGTCGTAGTTGCGTTTCGCACGGCTGAAGGTTCTCATGATCGAATCTCTGCCGGTGTAAAACCATGCGTTTTTGTACGCATCCTTGTCCGCGGTCGTTGAGCCGTCCGGCTGAGTGAAGGGACCTTTGTAGGTGGGGTCGTCAAATGCCTTCTTCCAGAGCCGGCCGACCTCATAACACTTCGCCCGGCTCAATCCTGCCACACCTGCCGCGAGAACGATCACCACACTGTCGCCCGGAGCCAGATCGAACGGTCCGAAGTTGATCCAGAGATTTGTCCCGCCGCCGTCGCCGTGAACGATCCACGGATCGGGCTTTGTTGCCATGTAGACTTCATCCATGCGCTCGCTTCGATTTCCCAAGCCGGTGTACGGACCGCCGCTCAGCATACCGTATAATGCAACGTGAAACGGCAACGTGCTGATCGTCATGTCGCCCAGGCTCGGATAGGTGTCGCCAGCGTGCCAGCCGAGCGTGTTTGGCTGCGCCGCATCGTCGCTCTTGTCAGTTGCGCTCTTGTCGACATGAAGGACGACGATTCCCGCAAACTGCGGAGCGCGCAGCCGGCCATCTGTGGTTCTGTCCGGACCGCCGATGTTATCGAAAGAGTTGACCGCATTCTGGCCTGACCAGCTGTATCCTGCGCGGAGCCACTGAGGTGTGGGGCTCGCTTCCGTGAGTTTGTCGTTGACGTGCTGGGCGTAGTCTTCGCCGCGCCTGGTGACCCAACTGTGCTTGCCATAAGACTGATCGCTGCCGATGCTGAAGGATCCTTCACGGCTCACGCTGTAGCGGACGCCGAAACCGAACCGGAATCCCTTCACCGTGGCATTCAGGGTCTTCTGGTTGGTGGCGTTGACGTAGCCGGTGTTCTTGAAGGTGAACTCTTTGATGAAATAACTGTCATGCCACTGCTGGCTGAAGGCGAGAATGCGCCGCGTCATGGTCACCCCCATGGAGGTGTTCACGACATTGGTGACGATGCGGTCCGGGATCTGGTCAGGGTCGAGTTCGTCGATTTCCCCTCGATAGAGGGTGCTGATGTCGGTCCCGTCCACGAACACCAGCGGCAAGTCGATTTTTGCTGTCTGTTTGTGCACCATGGGAAACACCGAGGTGCCTGCGAACGCCTGGGTGAACGCGACGCAGTAGTTCTCCCACGTCTGTGACCTGGAATCCGTGAAATTCTGGCACCCGATCCACTGACGCTCGATCACCGAGTTATCAGTGTAGTTATAGTCGGCCGGCCACATGAGGCCCTCGTAGTAGATGTCGTTCCAGGCTCGCTCCGATCCATACGCGGTGAAGCGGCTCTGGAGCGTTCCGACCCGTACGTATCGTTTCTGCGTCTCCGGTACCTGGGCTGACGATGGAACCGTCGCGTAAACCATGCAAGCGGCGACGGCAAGTCCGAGATAACGTCGGTAAGAGATGAAAGACATCGTGATTCTCCCTGTTTTCATTTCCAAAAGCACTCGCCGGTAGAACAGCGCCTTCTGCCAAGGGCACACAATCAGAAACTCACTCTGACGCCAAACAGCCAGTTACGCGGGTTCAGGTACGTCAAAGAAGTGATGTTCGGCATGTCGATGTATGACTTCTTGTCTTTGCGTACCTGGTTTCGAGCGCTGATTGCTGCGTCGTTGTTTGGATTCGGTTCGAGCGGATCGTACGCGACGTCGTCCGGACGGTACTCGCCGATCCGGTCGTTGCCTTTCTTGTCTCCATCCATCCACGAGAAGCAGAGCGAGGCAAGATAGTCCTGGTAATCGTACGAATCAGCAAAGCCGGCATAATTGAGGAACTTGGTGTTGAACACGTTCTGGATATCCATGTAGAGTTGAACGTCAACCCCGTAGAGCGCCAAGGTCTTCATCAGGCGCAGATCGACGTTGAAGTTGTCGCGCCACTGGACGTTGTCCACAACGCCCGGGATCGAATTCGGATTG
>DAIUKN010000268.1:0-4744 GCA_036848195.1 Bacteroidota bacterium | reverse complement strand
AGCTGTCAAAACACCGCTTCACCGTCCGCGTGACGGGTCTCTCGGCCGGTCGGTGCTATCCTGTGCGCGTCGACCGCGATGCGGTGATCGAGGCGATCATCAACCTTATTGCCAACTCCATCAAATACTCGGCCCGGAGGAAGTACCTCAAGGTCGCTCTGTCGCGGAAGCAGGGACTCGTCCAATGTACCGTGGAAGACCATGGCCGGGGCATCTCACCGGAGGTTCTTCCACACGTTTTTGAGAAATTCTACAGGGATCCGGCGCAAAGCAGGATGATTCAGGGGGTGGGGCTCGGGTTGCCCCTGGTCAGGCATATCATGGATGCTCACGGTGGGGAGATTACAGTGAAAAGCACGCCCGGCCGAGGGAGTGTCTTTTCGCTCGTCTTCCCCATGGGCAGGTCTCACGTCACGGCATCTCATCGGCAAACGGGGGGACACTCATGAAGACTATTCTTGTTGTGGAAGACGACGCATCCATTGCACGGGGGCTTGAGGAGGCCTTGACCGGAGAGCACTACAAGGTTGTTCTGGCCAACACCGGCGAGAGGGGGTACAATCTGGCGCGTCACGAGAATATCGATCTCATCCTCCTCGACCTGAAGTTGCCGGACCGGAACGGAGAGGAGATCTGCCGGGATTTGCGTAAGGAGGGAGTGAACACCCCGATCCTCATGTTGACGAGCAAGAAGCAGGAAATGGATAAGGTTATCGGCCTCGAGATCGGAGCAGATGACTACGTTACCAAACCGTTCAGCCTGCGGGAGCTTTCCGCACGCATCAAGGCCCTGCTTCGCAGAACGAACGAGCTGAAAAAAGAGATCGAGGAGTATTCGTTCGGAAACATCGATGTCGATTTTCGAAAACATGAGGCGCTCGTTGGCGGAAAGCCCGTCAGACTCTCGTCGCGCGAGTTCGACGTGCTGCATTTCCTCATCCAGCACGAGGGTGAGGTGGTAAGTCGCGACATGCTTCTAAATGAGGTCTGGGGCTACGAGCAATTTCCGACGACCCGTACGGTAGACAACTATATTCTTTCTCTCAGAAAGAAGCTCGAAGGAGAGCGCACTGCGCCACGCCATATCCTGACGATCCACACGACAGGATACAAGTTCGTGAAATGACGCAGCCGGAGGTGACTCATGGGGCGCCGGGGCTCAAGAGGCCGACGGGAAACCCGAAAAGGATCGGAGTCCTACGGGTTCCGGCGCTCCAGATCGATATCGATGCGGTGAACCATCGCCCTGGAGTCCCTTGTGAATGCTCTCAATCAAGGACCATCTGATTTTCACTCTTGCGATGCCGGAAAGGTCTGGCACGCTCCCGGCGAGATCGATCCGGCGCGATGGGCGACCAATCCCGTTCTGGGGCTGAGATTGTATATGGACACATGCGTCGTCAGGCTTGACGTGGGAATGGGGAAGGAGACAACGGGATTCTTCCTGAACTTCGGCCAGCTGTTCTAGCGGCTTGACCGACGACCCCCCCCATCTTTGCGCCATCCCGAGCATCTGCGACCAAGACCTTCCGCTCAGTTGATATTGAGAGCAAGTTTACTGAGATTCCTTCAGTTTTTCCCAGAAGGTTCCATGAAGATCATAGACGCTGCGGTTGCGCTACAGTCGATTCTCGAGTGTGCTGTGGAAAAGGGGAGGGAGAAAATCCCTCTCGACAAGGCCCTTGGCCGAATCCTCGGGGAGGAGATCGTGGCAGAGGCGAACCTCCCTCCCTTCGACAATAGCGCAATGGACGGATTCGCCATCGCATGCTCCGATCAGGCAAAAGGAGAACGGGTCCTGCCTGTCGTCGGAGAATCACGTGCAGGGAACGTATTTGGACGCCGTTTGGGCTCGGGGGAAGCTGTCCGGGTGATGACCGGCGGCAAGATTCCTGAAGGCGCTGACGCGGTGGTCCCCCTGGAGGATGGAAAGGTTGTCGACGATGAACATGTCCGGATCGTGTTCCCTCTACTCCCCGGGGCGCACATCCGACGGGGCGGGGAAGACGTACGGAAAGGTGAGAAGATCCTGCATGCGGGCGATCTCATTCGTCCGCCTCATCTTGGCATTCTGGCATCGCTGGGATATGCGAAGGTGCGGGTCCGCCGCCGGCCCCTGGTGAACATCCTTGCAACCGGAGACGAGCTTGTCGGGGTTGACGAGGAGCCGGGGGATGGCCAGATCCGGAACAGCACGTCATTCGCCCTCGCGGGTCATGTCCGCGAGTCGGGGGGGATACCGCACTTTTGCGGGATCGTCCCGGATCGCCGGAAACCGATGAAGAAAGGTATCAGGAACGCCCTGAAAGCCGATCTGCTCCTTGTCACAGGGGGGGTATCGGTTGGGAAGTATGATTATGTGAAGGAGGTCTTCTCGGATCTTGGCATTACCACAAGGTTCTGGAAGTTGAACGTCAAACCGGGCAGGCCTCTGGTGTTCGGCACATTAGGCGAACTGCTCGTGTTTGGCCTCCCGGGCAATCCCGTTTCTACGAGCGTTACGTTTCTCGAATTTGTCCGCCCGGCGTTGTGGAAGATGGCGGGAAGAAACATGCTCTTGCCCTTCCGGTGTCCGGCCGTTCTTGATGAGGAGTACGTGAAGTCGGATGGCAGACGGCACTATCTTCGCGGTACCGCACAGCTTGAGGGGGGGAATCTGCGGGTTACTCTGACAAAGAGCCAGAGCTCGGGCGCCATGAGCACATTAACAAGAGGGAACTGTCTGGTCATCGTGCCCGAGGAGGTTGTCCGGCTCGCCGCCGGCGACACGGTGGAGATTGAGATGCTATGAACCTCACAGCCGCGGTTCTTGTTGCCTCTGACAGGTGTGCTCGCGGGGAAAGGGAAGATGCATCGGGCCGGGTGATCAGAGAACGCCTGGAATCCTCGGGCATTGCTGTTGCCGGATTCACCATCGTTCCTGATGAGGCCGATGCGATCGCTGCGGAGCTCGTCCGTTTCTGCGATAGCCTGCGCGTAGACGTTGCACTGACGACAGGAGGAACGGGATTGGGCCCGAGGGATGTCACCCCCGAGGCGACGGCGAGAGTTATTCAGCGTGAAGTTCCCGGTGTGGCGGAATTGCTCCGCTCCTTGGGGCAGCGGCGAACTCCCCACGCGATGTTTTCGCGGGGGATCGCCGGCCTTCGGGGCACAACGATCATCGTCAACCTGCCGGGATCGCCGGGAGGGGCGGGTGACGGGCTCGATGCCCTTCTTCCGTCACTCTTCCACGCAGTTGAAATGGTTCATGGCGGCGGACATGATGAGCCCCGCCTCCAGAAGACTTGAAATTCGGAAACGCTACCACCCATCAAGAGGAGAAAAGAATCACGTGAGCTTCCCTCATCCGTTCTACCGCTGGCGCCCTCATCCATGGCACGGACTCGAAATCGGTCCGGATCCGCCCCGTATCGTCCACGCCTTTATCGAGATCACGCCGTTTGACCTGATCAAGTATGAGGTGGACAAGACCACGGGCTATATCCGCGTCGACCGCCCGCAGCGGACATCCTCGCTTCCGCCTTCCTTGTATGGCTTCATTCCACGCACCTACTGTGCGGAACATGTGAAGGAGCTATCCCCGACGGCGAAGAGGGGCGACGGGGACCCGCTCGACATCTGCGTTTTGAGCGAACGCCCGATCAGCCGGTCCGAAGTCATCCTCAATGCACGCGTGATCGGCGGCATTCATATGATTGACCACGGCGAAGCGGACGATAAGATCATTGCGGTCCTTGAAAACGATCCTCTCTGGGGACTCTCAAAGGAAATCACAGACATTCCGGATATCGTCGTGGAACGGCTGCGTCATTACTTTGCAACGTACAAGCTCGTTCCGGGCACGCCGGATGCCGTGTCGATCGAGAAGATCTACGGCTGTGACCATGCCCAGAAGGTTGTGGAGGCGGCCATGGAAGACTACGTGCAGCACTACGGAGGGTAGGGTCTACTTCTTGACCTTCTCTGCGGGAATCTGCTGTTGAAGTGAGGGGATCCGGTAGCCGATCTGTTGGTTGGCGATCCGAACAATCGCTGAGTCGGGACCGACCTGCCGGACAGTCGAATTCTTCAGGGCCGTTTCGTCGACAAGGGAATCGAGATAGAGCGTGAGGTGGAATCCGTCGTCGCGCTGTTCCACAAGCGTCTGGACCTGGCCCGGCGCGGTCTGTTTTTGGAGCACCTGACGTGTCCTGGGCAGATCGGCCGCCGAGCGCTGACTGATGGAGATTGCAGGCATCGTGTTTTGCAGCGATAGAGCATTGGCGTCCCGCTCAACTCTTGCGGCCGCGGCCGGCTTCTGAAGTGCGTCCTTGAGTAGGGTCTCCTCCTCACCTGATTGCTGAAAGACCGTCCCTTCCGTCCAATAAGCCGGGGAACGTGTCGGAGGGCCCGTTGCGGTGCTCTTCTTTTCGGCAATGGCAGGCTGGAGTCTCCGGGCTTTGTCTGCAGCCGCGAGATCCTCTTTCCCGGTTTCCGTTTGAGGGGCAGCCGCTACGGGGGCGTTCTGGATCTTGCTTTCTGCGCCGCCGCCTTTTCCTTCAGGTGATGCGCCTTCTTTACGAACCGTCGAGGGAACGGCATATTCACTTTTTCCAGCGTCAGCCCGTCGGTCTTCCCCTCCGGTCGGCGCAGTCACCTGTCCCAACTCCGGGGCGAGGGGCGATGGCTCGTGAACGGCGAACCAGCGTGAGGTGATGCTGATGCCGATAAGCGTGATAATCACGGCGGCTGCGGCGAGAGT
>DAIUKN010000267.1:0-4750 GCA_036848195.1 Bacteroidota bacterium | reverse complement strand
GCCGTAGCTATCCAGCACCTGCACTTCGTACCGACCCTGAAGATAGACTCCGCTGTTCCCCCTCGCCTGCCCGCGCGCTTCCGGCATGAAAGGCGTCCGGAACTCGATGTGGAGCTGGAAGTTAGTGAATTTCCGCTTTGTGACAATGTCACCGCTCCCGGGCGCCACCTCCATGGCCCCGTCAATGATCTTCCAGCCGACAGGAGTTGCCCGCTGGTTCACATCGCGTCGTTCCCACCCGCTCAGACTAGTGCCGTCAAAGAGGACAACGGCACCCTCTGGCGGCCTGGCACCCAGGTTGGGTGAGAGACGAACCACGCGCTTCAATTCAAACGTCTGCGCCTCACTCTCGGAGGTGCGACCGGTAATGGTGCCGTCGTCGATTTTCACCGTCCAGCCTGACGGCTGGACAACAATGAGCCGGTCACCATCAAGTTTCCCATCGACCGCAAGAAATGACTCACGCACGTCGAATGAGGTCTTCACGGCGAAGCGGTAGTTCCCGTCGCCCAGCGCAATTGCCTGAAGAGCCACCGGGATGACCGCCCCCGTGCTCGTGACCCGGTTACCCTGCCAATCACCCATCACCGGATCGGGTGCCGGCCCATCTCCTCTGGTTACAATCCCCGACGGGGCGCAGGAGATCAGCACCGTCGATAGAACGAATGCCGTCGAAAGTCGAACCCCCGCAGCTGTTTTCATAGAAGATTCCTTTTCAGAAGTCAGTTCCGAGCGGTTGAGACGCGTATTCCTTCCAGCCTCCCTCCTTCAGTTGTTCGGACACGGATGCAGGCCCCCCAGGGCCCTTCCCCCTGCTCGAGTTTCATCAAAAGGACATTCCATCCCTTCAGCAGTGTTGCCGGCACACAGTCTTCGCCGGGGGCAACGCTGCGGATCTGCTCGCAGGAATGAACGAGCTTTTCGTTCATCCACACTTTCGCGCGGTAATCGCTTCCGAACTCGAGCCCGGCCTTCTGATCCACCGGAGACCAGATATTCGTGCGAAGATAGATGACCCGGTCTCCGGCACCGAACGCCCTGTCCAACTCGAGCAACCACAGTTTCTGGGGATTCGTCGAACCGCGAAATGGAGCCCAGGAAACCGCAGACGCGACGGGCTGTTCGGGAGGAAAAGGCTCATCAATAAGTCTCACGCCCGGTTTCTCATACGGGCCTGCGAAGTCCCAGGAGGTAATGAAGTCGTCAAACCGTTCGATCTTCTTGATCAGCGCACTTCCCCTTTCGACGTTAACGGCAGTGCGCGACGAAGCGACCACCCGCCGAAGCTGGGGAACGGTCTCCTCGGGGGTCTCGCCGGATATTCCCTCCGCGATGTTCAGCGTGGCGGCCTCCGCTTCGGGCCGGAGATCCTTATCATCGAGATAGGAAGCCGCCATACGGAGAGCGGCGACCGAACGGGCGTCGCCGACCGCAGAGAGCAGCGACTTTCGCTCCGCCGCATTCGGGGCAATCGCCATGGCCTCCCGGTATTTCCGGACCGTCTCGTCGGCCGTGCCGTTGCTGTCGAGTCCGATGAGGCGTACCGAACCCCGGAGAGCAAGAATTCGGTGTCCGGGTTCCTTCGCGCTTTGCGCAACCGCCCAGAGATCAGCGTATGGCTCTGATGTGGGCCACTCAGCGAGAGCACGGATGCCGGCCAGACGGATCTCCTGATCCTGATCTTTCAGCGCAGTGCGGAGTATCGGAAGCGAAGCAGGAGCTCCAATCTTTCCGAGAACAGTGATCAACGAGGTTCTCGCAGACCTGGATTTGACACCGGAGTACCCGGCAAGAATCGCTTCATCCTGCCGGCTTCGGTCCGGGACCCGCCGGGCCGTGGCGACGATGGCAAGTCCCAGCTCTCGCCGGGAAGCTTCATCACGTGCCTGCGTCATCAGATCAACCATCGCAGGGAGATCCGCTGCGCCGGCGATCGATTTCAGTGTTTTCGCCGACTCAACCCGTACCGGACCGGACGGGTCCCTGGCAGACTGTAATACAAGGGAGGCTGCTGAAACGATTCTGCGCTCTGCGACTGCTTTGAGCAGCTCCACCTTTGCGATTCCGTTAGCGCGGGGGAACAGCACAAGGATGGAGTCGTCCACGCCTGGCCCGTGGAGGGCATACAGGCTGGCCCGCGCTTCCTTCTGTTCCGCGCCTTTCGACGATGCCGCGGCACGGGCAAGCATGGAGACCGAGCCCGCATTCCCCAATGCGCCGGCCGTCCGCAGCGCTGCTATCCGGACATCAGGGAGCTTTCCGCCGGCAGCCACAATAACCGCCTTCTGCACGTCGTCATCCCGGTAGGCCCCAAGCGATGCCAGCACCTGCACTTGTGCCGGTGGCGGGAATTCAGGGAGAGCCTTTGCGATGGCCCGAATACCTTCCATATCTGCAATCTTGCCCACCAATTGTGCCGCAGCCGGATGGAGGGCGACATCGCGGGAACGGAGAGTTCCCAGGATCATGGTCGCGGCATTCACAGGATCGCTCAAGACCGCCCCCCTGAGTGCAGCACTTCGAACCTGAATCGATTCGGCCGAGGAAAGGAGCGCCTTGTAGAGAGCCGTCGCGGGGTCCTTTTCCCCCCTCCTGCCCAGTTGGTCGGCACAGACCAGGAGCGCGTCAAGGACACCGGCACGAACCTCCCCCTTCACATTTCCTTTTGCTCCTTCCAGCGCACCCAGTGACGACAGCGTCCCGATCTTCCCGAGCGCTGAGACGGCGGCGAGCGCTACCCGTGTATCGGGATGAACCACAAAGGGGTTAAGAGCCGTTGTAGCGGCTTCGACCTTTCGATTCCCCAACGCGTTGATCACCCCGACCAGCGTCTTTCCCTTCGCTCCGGGCAGGGCTTGCAGCAAAGCGGCATCCACGGCTGCCCCTTGAAGAGGCTCAAGAGTGTACAATGCCATATCGGCCGTTGAAGTGTCGGCCAGCATGCTCCGTAGTTGTGGAACCGATGCCTCGCTCCCGACCAGGGCAAGCCGCATGGAGACAAACTGCTTTCCGGCGGGTGTGGCCGGCCCTTTCAGGAATTCGAGGAACTGATTCTCCATCCTAAGACGGGCCTCGGGCACGTCGTCCATACTCCGGATGAACTCATCAAGGCCGGAGAGCGCCGCGCGGCTCTCCCCATAGTTGTACGCCGCCGCGCGCCGGAGCAGATCCGTCAACATGCTCTGATCAAAGAATGTCATCGGATCGAACGGGACAGGAGTTGACTCTGCCTGCAGATCGCCGAGAGCATACTGGATCCCGTCAAGGTAATGCTTGAGCACCGAAGAGTTTGCATACACTTCATTGTTGTGGCCTAACGAACAGTAGAAAAGACGGCCCTTCCCATATCCCCTTACCCAGCTGATGGGAATATCCCTGTCACTCGGCCTGACCCCTGCGGCTTTCCGGTTCCGTTCCGCTTTCATATCAAGCCCGAGGAGGACACGGCTGTTCTTCCGGAGATTCAGCTGCCGGACCCTATAAATCTCGTCCTTGATGGCAAAACCTTTTCCCTTGAATGCTGCAACAAGAGGGTGACCCTGGTCGTCGATCTTCACCTCCCATGTGCTATCAGCTGTCCATGGATGGCCGTCGAACACGCCGCCAAAAAGTTCCTGTCCCTCGGGCCAGGTCGGAAAATTGTCGGTTGCCGCATGGATCCCGATAATTCCTTTGCCACTCGCGATAAAATCCAGCAAGCTCTTGCGAAGCCTTGGATCCTCAAATTTGAGCTGTGTTGTGTTGTTGAAACAGACTGCGTCAAACCGTTTCAGATTGTCCGGCAGGAATGCCGAGAGATCTTCGCTCTGCACGGCTTCATACGCCCCTGTTTTCTTCCCGATGATCTCCAACGCCTGGCTTGCGCGCGGGATGGCGTTGTGCTTGTATCCCTCGGAGAGGTTGAAGATCAGTAGCAGGCGGGGTTGTTTCGGCTTGACAGACGCAGCTGCCGGGGCGGCTTCCTGGATTCCTTTCAGCTCCTCCTGCGAGAGTTGAGCGTGGAGGGGAGATGCAGAGGCCGCAAATACGAGGATTGCGACGAGGATGGAAATCCGTAAAGAGTGAGTCATGGACATTCCCTTTTCAGTACAAGAAAATCTCACAGCTGCCAAGGACTTCGCATTGGCCGGAACAGGAGCCGGTCGGCCTCCGGATCGTTGACAAACCGTTCTACGACGGGGTCCCATTGCACTTTGCGTCCGAGCTTCAGCGCGATCAGTCCGAGGTGGCAAATCGTGATCGAGCGGTGTGCGACTCTGGCCGGCGTTGCGGTTTCCGACCGCGTGACGATGCAGTCAAGAAAATTCTGATGGTGGTCATCACTCCAGTAGAGGTGGATCTCTTCAGGCCCAATTGCCGAATGCAGGACCGATCTGTTCGACGCATCGATCGCACCCCTGTCTACCCAGATCCAGCCCTCTGTGCCTTCAAACTGAATCCCTGACCCCTTGGGTTGCTGCTGCTCATCTGCCACAATCAGCGTCAAGCCTCCCCGGTACGTGCAGACGAAGCGATACTTCGTGGCCGTGTCGAAAAGTCCATCGTCGCCTTTCAGAAAAGTCGCAACACCTTCAACTTCTACAGGACCGGTGGCTTCGGTCCCCATTCCCCACTGCGCGATATCGCAATGGTGGGCGCCCCAGTCGGTGATTCTGCCTCCCGAATAGTCGGTGATCCAGCGGAAATTGTAGTGGCAACGATTCGGACAGTACGGAGCCCACGGCGCTGGCCCGAGCCACAGGTCGTAGTC
>DAIUKN010000266.1:0-4766 GCA_036848195.1 Bacteroidota bacterium | reverse complement strand
ACCATGTAAGCACGCACAAGGATCTATTCTATAACATCGACAAAATCAACCCCTCAAACGTTAACCGCACCGAGGCCACGCTGAGCGGCCCTCTGCTCAGCGAGAGCGTGACCTTTTTCGCTTCCGGCGTGTACAACTGGAACGGCGGGTATCTGTACGGTCAGCGGATCTACCTTCCCACCGATTCGTACCTGTCGCGCGAGGGTTTTCCCTCCGGCGATCCGCGCCGGGGATCCCCCTCGGCTCCTTATTACTTCGGCCCGCTTGTGCATGATACTACTGACCTCGTTGGCCTCCCGAGCGGCAATGGCGCAGTCGTCCCACTGAACTGGAGCAAATCGTACAACCTGCAGGGAAACGTAAGTTGGCGAATCACGCCTGAGATGAAACTGAAATACGAGTTCGTGTACAATCTCGGCGAATCCCCGAACGCAGACCCATTTGCCGTCCGCTACAAACCAGACGGTATTGCCCTTTCTCAGGGAGAGGGGATTATGCACTCCCTCGAGTTTACCCATTCCCTGAATGACCGGGTATTTTACACGGTCAAAGGTTCATTGATTACTGATAAGGATCACAGGTGGGCGTACGACAACCCGGATGACCCGCGTTACCTCCCAACGTTTTACCTGCGCACCTTCCCGAACACCGGGTTTTTGACCGGCGGAGTAGATCCTGATCGGTTCAGCCAGAAGACCGTAACCTGGGCGGGCAAGGTCGATCTTGTGGCCCAGCTCTTCAACACTCACGAGATCAAGTTCGGACTTGAAGTCCGGAAGCACAAGCTCACAGTCGAATCCTACACACTGCAGTTCCAGGACCCGAACAGTCCCGCGACGGACCCCAGCTTTGCCAATGCGCTCTCCGGCAAGCACCTCTTCAAACCGTACATTCCCACTGCGATTGGCGGCTACACATACTACCAGCGCAAGCCGCTTCAAATAGCAGCGTACATCCAGGACAAGATCGAGCTCTTCAAATCGATCATTCTGAATCTCGGCGTGCGCTACGAGTATTTCGACCCCGCCGCCAAGTATAATCCGGAAATCAGCAACGAGCTCTCGTTGCAGGACACGATTTTCCTGCAGAAAAATCTGGTGGAGGCATCAAAAAAGCAGATGGTGAGCCCGCGCATCAGCGTCTCCTTCCCGATCACCGATCAGGGAACCATCCGTTTCTCCTACGGCCACTTCTATCAGATCGGCTCTCTTTCAAGCCTGTACGGGAACCCAGACTTTCGCGCGCCTCAAGGCACAACCCCAACGTTCGGCAACGCCGACGTGAAGCCGCAGAAGAGCATCCAGTACGAACTCGGTCTGCAACAGGGTCTGACCGAAGATCTTAGGATTGAGATTACCGGATACTACAAAGACGTGCGCGATTACATATACTCGCAGAGGGTCATAACCGCTCGTGGTGACAAACAATACTTTTTGCTAACCAACCTGAGCTATGCCAATACGCGGGGGATCAGCATTTCTCTGCTGAAGCGGCGTTCCGCGGATGGCCTCCTATCAGCCACACTCGACTATACCTTTCAGGTCGCGGAGGGGAACCGCACGCAGCCGACCGATGAGATCTTTTTCAATGAGCAGGCCGGGCGCTTGAGCGAGACGTACCTCGTGCCTCTCGGGTTCGACCGGAGTCACACCATCACCTCAACAGTGGCACTCAGCCAACCCAACGACTGGTCGGTAAGCATGATCGGTTATATCCGGACGGGGACGCCATACACGCCTGCGTTTCCCTCGAACGTCGTGCCGATCACGTTCATTCAAAACAGCGACCGGCAGCCGATGCAATTGAATGTTGACCTGAAGATCGAGAAGTTTTTCAGACTCGGGTCCTTGGACTATTCGGTTTTCGTGCAGGTGGACAACCTGTTCGACACAGAGAATGAACTCTTCGTCTATGCCAACTCGGGCCGTGCCCTTTATAACATATCGCAGACCCTGCAACCAGAATTGCTTGCCGATGTCCGCAACCGCATCGTGCGCGGAGATCCCGGCATGATTCCACTGAACGGAGTGGATAACTACTATGCGAACCCCGGCAATATCAGCATCCCGCGGCTCATCCGCGTCGGGGCCTCGATCGTGTTCTGACCAATTCACTCCACCGGTGAGACTGTGTATGAAAACGCCACTTCTCAGCATTCTTGCGATTGCGACGATTTTCTTCCCCGTCGCTGCGCCGCGCGCCCAGGAGGCCGACCTGCTTCGGCTCAACCCGAAACGGGCGACGCCGAGGGAATGGCAGCGCCTGGTGGACTTCCTGGATCGACAGTCGAATGGTTCGCTCAATAAGGTTACGGGCGAAACGCGAGAGATCCGCAGTCTGATCATTCATGGCAACAAGATCACCACGGTGGTCTATAACTATGGAAACATCACGCGTCCGAACACTCTCGGCAACGTAGCAGACCTGGTCTGGGACCGATTGGGATACGGGTACGAATTCGACCCCCTTGTGGCCGCTCAGGTGAAAAGTGAACAGGGAGACTCAATCTGGATTCTCGACGATGGTATGTATACTCCCACCGAGGGAGCGTATGCACCGGACGGTTCACTGAAATGGGGCTGGCTACCCAAGGCCGGCTATGCCGCGCCGGGACAGCCGGATATTGCCGCATGGAGCCACCGGTCGGACGTCGGCGGCGACCTCACACGCAAGCCGCACAGCTGGCCCGAGTCGTGGTATAACGCCGCCCTCGGCAGGTACGTCTGGCCGGCGTTCCTGGGGAACGACGCCACCTCGCCGGATGAGGAAGTGTATTTTGCCTGCGATGATTACACAAACGCAAAGTGGAAGGACAGATACCGCCCGTTCCCCAATGATTCCACGAAGCTTGGGCTGGGTCTCGACCTCGAGTGCCGGTTTTTCCAGTTCAATAACCCGCTTGCGGAAGATATCATCTTCCTTGTCTACCGCGTAACGAACCGCAGTCCCAAAACCATCGGGAAGGTCTATTTCGGCATGTTCGGAGACCCGCATATCGGCGGGCCGAACGATTTCAGCGACGATCTGGCGTTCTTCATTCCGCCGAAGGGTCGTCTCGCGGACCCGTACCCGCAGCGCACGCGCAGCATGGTGTATGCGTGGGATGCCAACGGCGTGGGAGACGGTGGCCTGATCCCCGGATACTTCGGGTTCAAATTCCTTGAGTCGCCGTCCAACTCCGTCAACGGAAAAGACGACGATGACGATGGCATCATTGACGAGAGTCCGTTCAACGATGCCGGTTTCTTCATCGATGGCGTAAAAATCCCGCTGACAACGGGCATTGCCGACACGGCAAAATATATCGCGCTGTACGGACGCCCCAAGCCCCGCTGGTCGGGCGATGAAGACGGCGATTGGCGGCCCGACAAGGACGATGTGGGCCTCGACGGCATACCGGGCACCGGCGATTTTGGCGAAGGAAACGGCAAGCCGGATATTGGCTACGACGCCAATGGGAACCTGACATCCGAACCGAACTTTGGCGTCCGCGATGTACACGAGTCGGACCAGATCGGCCTCACGAGTTTCCACGCTCAATTTGCCGGGGTCCCGAATTTTCCTGCGAACGACGCACTCTTTACCCAGCAACTTTCGTCGGACAGCATTGCGATTGACCAGGAGTTCTTCCGGACTCCGGGAGACAATGAATTTCTCTACGGTTCGGGGCCGTTCACCCTTGAACCCAACGCAACCCAGCGCTTCTCCATTGCCCTGTTGATGGGTAAGGATCTTAACGACCTTCTGCTGAACGCCGAAACGGCGCAGCGGGTGCTCGAGGCGAATTACCTGTTTGCGCAGCCGCCGCCCAAGCCGAACGTTCGCGCCGTTCCGGGCAACGGGCGCGTGACGCTCTACTGGGACAATATTGCCGAGAGCGCGATCGACCCGCTGACGGCAACACAGGATTTCGAGGGATATAAAATCTATCGCAGCGAGGATTACACCTTCAGCGATGTCTACACCATCACTGATGCGAACGGGGTCCCCTTCCTTGGCAACGCGCTCCTGGGCGCCGACGGGAAACGGGCGCAGTTCGATCTTGTGAATCAATGGTCCGGCCTGCACCCTGTGGAATTCCTGGGACGCGGTGTCAAGTACAACCTGGGAACAAATTCAGGCCTCGTGCATGAATACGTCGATTCCACGGTGACGAACGGAAAGACATACTATTATGGCGTCGCCTCCTATGATCACGGATTTGACAGTCTCGGCGTCGCGCTTCCGCCGACGGAATCCCAGATCGCCATTACCAAAGATCCCATCACCGGCGAAATGAAATTTGACGCGAATACTGTCGCCGTGACTCCGGGGCCCCTCCCTTCTGGGCAGAACAACGCAATCGTCAGCAATCAGTCTAGCGCCCAGCGGGTGATTGGTAATGCCACCGGGACCATCCGCGTCAAGGTTCTGAATGACTTCGCCGTCGTCGATGGTGCAAAGTACAACGTCACCTTCCGCTCCTCAAACTCGAAATTGGTCTACGACATCCCGTCGGTTACCCCGGTGTCTGAAACCATCATTGCGCGTGACACCTTCTACGTGCCTCTCGTGCACAAGAACCTGAATCCTGGAAGTTTCGCCATCAAGGATGCTGCCGGCAACGTCGTGAATCCTTCCCTTTACCGGCTCGATGCGGCAAACGGACGTATCCGCGGCGAGGCGACAGGGAACCTTCCGAAGGATGCGGTCTATACGGTCTCGTATACATACTTCCCGATCTTCGCAAGCAACCGGATCAACAACGAAGACGACAACCCCGTCTT
>DAIUKN010000265.1:0-4772 GCA_036848195.1 Bacteroidota bacterium | reverse complement strand
CCGTCCGATCAAACGCACCTGCTCGTTTCCTTTGTGTACAAGGCGGCCTTTAACTTCTACCGCTACGGGTATGGAGCCGCCCTTTCGATTATCATTTTCTTCATCCTGCTTGCCTTCAGCCTCACGTTCATGCGGCGGTCGAAGGCGACAGAAAACGTCTACACCTGAGATCGGGAGAGATTCATGCGCAGGAAGAACACTTCCAAGGCGGTGCGAGTCACGCTCAGCTACGCCGTCCTGATCCTGTTTTCGATCGTGGCTCTGTTCCCTGTTCTTCAGATCTTCACGATCTCCCTCCGTCCGGCGGACCGTCTTCTTTCCACCTCACTTGAAATCATCCCGAAGAATGCCTCGTTCGACAACTACGTCACGCTCTTCACAGAACGGCCCTTTCTGCTCTGGCTGGCGAATAGCACGTTTGTAGCACTGGTCGTAACGATCACGGGGGTGGTGCTCGCTTCGACGTGCGGATACGCCTTCTCGCGCTACAACTTCTTCGCAAAGAAGTTCGGCTTGCTGAGTCTCCTCGTCACGCAGATGTTCCCTGCGACTATGCTCCTGCTTCCGATGTACATTATGCTCGTGAATCTCCATCTCATCAACACATACCTCGGGATCGTGATCATGTACTCCGCGACGGCATTGCCGTTCTGCATCTGGCAGATGAAAGGGTACTACGACACGATTCCTACGAGCCTCGAGGAAGCCGCGACGATCGACGGCTGCAACCAGTTCGAGGCTTTTTTCAAGATTATCCTGCCGCTCGCGGCTCCTGCCCTGGTGATAACGGCGCTCTTCTCATTCATGGCTTCATGGACCGAGTACGTCGTCGCGGCGCAGATTCTGCAGGATACGGAGATGTGGACGCTGCCGATCGGACTCAAGTCCTTCGAATCGAACATGGGCTCCGAGTGGGGCCTCTATGGCGCGGCCTCCGTGATCGTGACGATTCCCGTCGTTCTCCTTTTCCTCTCACTCAGCCGGTGGCTCGTCTCAGGATTGACGCTGGGCAGCGTCAAAGGCTGAGGAAGCGGGAGCTGTTCACCGACCGCACGACCAACCGGGAAAGAACCCCATGACGAAACCTCGCCTCTCCTTCTGGCAAATCTGGAACATGAGTTTCGGGTTCCTCGGAATCCAGTTCGGTTTCGCGCTGCAGAATGCCAATGTCAGCCGGATCTTCGAGACGCTCGGGGCGAAGATCGAAAACATTCCGATCCTCTGGATTGCAGCTCCTATGACAGGATTGATCGTGCAACCGATCATCGGGTACATGAGCGATCGAACATGGGGGGGGCTCGGCCGCCGGCGTCCGTATTTCCTGACAGGCGCAATCCTTGCATCGCTGGCGTTGATGGTCATGCCGAACTCTCCGGCACTCTGGTTCGCTGCAATGATGCTCTGGATCATGGATGCGTCGATCAATATTTCTATGGAACCATTCCGTGCCCTGGTGGCGGATCTTCTCCCTTCGGAGCAACGGACCCGGGGCTTCGCCGTTCAAAGTTTCTTCATCGGCATCGGGGCGATTGTAGCCTCAGCGTTTCCTTATATGCTGACGAACTGGTTCCACGTGATGAACACGGCACCCAAGGGGGAGATTCCTCCGTCAGTGGTCTTTTCGTTCTATGCAGGAGCCGTGGCGTTTATCGGGGCGGTGGGGTGGACGGTTCTGAGAACGAAAGAGTATCCCCCCGAAAATCTCGATCAGTTCCGACGCGAACGGAAGGAGCGGAAAGGCATCCTGACCGCGGCGAAGGAAATCTTTTCCAATCTCCGGCATATGCCGAAGACTATGGCGGAACTGGCGGTCGTCCAATTCTTTTCCTGGTTCGCCCTCTTCTGCATGTGGATATACACAACGGGGGCTGTCACCGGCCATCTGTACCATACATCCGATCCCACGTCCCCTGCGTACAACGAGGGCGCCGACTGGGTGGGTGTGCTCTTTGCCACCTATAACGGATTTGCGGCGCTCGCCGCGTTCGCTATCCCGGTGCTCGCCGCTCGAACAAGCAGAAAAGCAGCTCACATGATCAGCCTTGTGTGCGGTGCCCTCGGCCTGGCGTCTATGGCGGTGATTACCGATCCGACCATGCTCCTGCTCTCCATGGTAGGAGTGGGCATCGCCTGGGCCAGCATTCTCTCCATGCCGTACGCAATGCTGGCCGGGGCCCTGCCACCGGAGAAGACCGGTGTGTACATGGGGATCTTCAATTTCTTCATTGTCATCCCGCAGATTACGGCGGCCGGGATCCTCGGCTCACTCATGAAATACCTCCTCGGCAATGATGCCATGATGGCAATTCTGCTGGGTGGGGCATCTCTGATCATCGCCGCCGTGGCGACTCTGGCTGTGGATGATGTGGATGAGAAGGAGGGGAGGGCTAGCAGGAGGGCTGCCGCCGTTGCGGGCACCCTGCTTCGGCAGGATTAGTTTATGCCAGCCTGACCCTTCAGGGCCATGAGAGATGAACCAGATGCGGCGCCACACCGTGCGTTGAAGCTGCGGTGTGAATTTCCCCGGGTTTGCCCAAAGCCTCCCGCCGCTAGTGAGCCGGGGACGGTGGAACCGTTTCGGCGGAACCTTCCTGTTTTTCCTTCACGAAGAACCAGAGAACCGCGGAGATTGCCAGCGTGACGCCGCTGATCAAGAAGATTATGCTTTTGTCCGCCGCGTTCTGGATCAAAATCCCCAGCCCGAGACTGACGATCAGCTGGGGAAAAACCACCGACAGATTGAAGATCCCCATAAAAAAACCCATCCGGCTCTTGTCTACCTTCTCACTCATGATCGCGAAGGGAAGGCTGACAACGGCCGCCCAGCCAATCCCCACAACTCCCATCAGGACATATACCAACATAGGGCTCTTCCCGATCACGGCGATCAGGAAATAGCCTGCCGCCATAATGCCGACGCAGGACATATGGGTTCGTACCCGCCCGATCCGTTCCGCAATCGGTTCCAGGACAAAGGCCGGCAGCAGGAATCCGATAGTGTTCAACACGGCAAAAGAGATGGCGATAATCTGGCCGGATTGGGAAGCCACCTCAGTCGGCGAAGCCGACGGCGGGAGCAGGTATTGCTGGATGTACGCGATGATATAGACAAACATGGTCTGGACACCGATCCATGAGAAACCGTGAGCGAGATACAAGCGCCAGAGCTGACCCCATTCGGTTTTGGTGCTGACCGGTCCGCCAGATGAGACACCCGCGGCCAGTTCCCGGGCTTCCGTGACAAAGAAAGTGGGAATGACGGAAAATAGGAAGACAATAATCACCCCAACGCTGATCAGAACGTAGTTGCCGAAGAGTGCCCCGATCACATACGCCATCACGCCCCAGAACCCCGATATGGTCTGCATCCATGTGTATCCTCTGGTCCGCGGGTTCCCTTCAGGGGTGATGTCGGCGATGATGGAGCGGGTGGGATTGAAGCTGATGTTGATCGAGAGATCAAGCGTCAATGCAACGATCACGGCTACGATGAGAAGGTTAGCGATTCCGAGGGCTCCGCTGACGGCGTCGATCCGCGGGAGGAGGAAAAGCATGAGAGCTGCCAGGGTGCCGCCGATCAGGATGAACGGCCGTCTCCGGCCTCCCCAGAACCAGGCTTTGTCACTGATCAATCCGATGATGACCTGACCGAATATCCCCGCAAGAGGACCGGCCGCCCAGACAATGCCGATCTGATGAATATCGAGGTTGTACTTCGTGCTCAACAGCCAACTGAGAGCCGAGATCTGGATGGAGAGCGCAAACCCCATCGCTGTCGCCGGAAGGCTGATGATCGCATAGAATGAGTTGGTCAAGCGCTTCTGCATTTCCAGCATTGGGTTCCTCGTTGTATCTGTCTGCAGATGGGGACCGGACTTCGGTTACCGAGCCGGTGCGACGAGCATATCGTAGATGTTGGAATCTCCAGGATCTATTCTGCCGCCCCCGGACCACTCACCGGCTTCCTTGTTCACACTCCTGAACTCACCCAGCCCCGCTCCCCCATGATCGTCCTGTGCTCCGACCAGAACGGTAAATGTCCAACTGGAGTCGGGCGTTCCCAGCAAAGATACCGGGAGAGCAAACTTGATTGTTGCCGTTGACACGTCCCCCAGGGGCTCGGATGCGTCAGATTCTGCTGGTACGTAGGCAGCCAGGATCGTGCCCTTCTGGTCCTGGACCCTTATTCCTCCGCCGACCAGGACCAGGCGCTCGAAAGCGTAATCCTGATCCAGCGTGAAGATTGCATTCTGTGGCACAACCCGGTTTCCCAGGCCGGGTTGTCCGCCCCGGCGGATGGCGATGGCGGTATATGTCAGCTGGAACCCGTACTCCGGGTGCCAGCCCGGGTTTGAAAGCCCCCGATACTTCAGTGTGAAGTAGGCGTATGCACTGTCGGAACAGACGGCGAAATGGGTGATGTCGAATGATCCGGGGACAAAGACCGCGTTCCGGGGATATGTGTATCTGCTGTCAGGTCTCAACGAGTTGACACCTCGATCGTCATTCGGGGGGTCAGTTGCATCAATGAGGGCCCGGCAGTTTGGGTTGGTCGACTTTATCATCCCATGCGGGATCAACGGGTATTCCGGGCCCCTAAGGGCCGGGAGACCATCTCTGATTCTGGGATGGAGGAATATCAGGGGTTCCGTCAGGGTTGGCGGCGCAAGAGAATTCGATTGAAGTTGAACTGGCTTACTCTTTGATACAAAGAGAGTTACGGTAGTGTCCACCAGCTCTACTCTTGCCCTCGAGTGTGGTGCCATTGCGAA
>DAIUKN010000264.1:0-4776 GCA_036848195.1 Bacteroidota bacterium | reverse complement strand
CCTTTACGGACTTCAATATAGGAGAAAATCGAGTCGATATCGGCGGGGTTCGCGAGAGTGGCTGCAAGTTCCTCCCTGTGGTTGCGGCTTGCCGTCATGGCTTGTCCCTGAACGATAGCATGCGCAATCCGTTCAGAATGACCGCCAACGCCGCACCGTCGTCGGCAAGCAGGGCCATCCAGAGTGTCGAAATGCCCGCAACGCTGAGGACGAGGAAGACGGCTTTCAGCGAAAGGGCCACCGCAATGTTCTGCCTGACAATCCGCATCGTCGCACGGCTGAGGGCGAACAGGTGCGGCAGACGGGAAAGGTCATCCGACATCAGTACCACGTCAGCCGTTTCCAGCGCCGCATCGGATCCGGCCACCCCCATGGCGATCCCCACCGATGAAGCGGCGAGGGCGGGCGCATCGTTGATTCCATCGCCCACCATAGCAACGGCTCCGTGTTGTGCCTTGAGTCTCTCCACCGCCATGACTTTTTGCTCCGGAAGAAGACCCGCACTCGTCTGCTCAATCGCGAGCTCTCCCGCAATGCGGCCGGCGGTCGCCTCGTGATCGCCGGAAAGCATCACGATATTCCTGACGCCCGACTCCCGCAGCTGCTCGATTGCCTCTCTGCTCCGTATCCGCGTCGTGTCGCGCAGGGCAAGCACCGAGAGGGCCTTTCGTCCCCGCCCCAGGATGATGGCCGTCTTCCCCTCACGGGAAAGCTGTTTGAGAGCCTCTTCGACCTTTGCAGAACAGAACCCGTGATCCTCGCAGAAACGGTGATTCCCGAGATAATAGGTTTCCCCTGCAATGGTCGCCTGCACACCAAGACCCGGCACCGCCTCGAAGTCCTGGATGGCTATGGCGGAATGATCGATGCCGCTTCGTGCCGCTTCGCCGAGAACCGCCGATGCAAGGTGATGCTCCGAACGCTGCTCCATCGCCGCAGCGATCTGCATCACCCGCTCACGCGTGAGGGAGTTCATCATGATCACGTCTGTCACACTTGGCTTTCCCTCCGTCAGCGTGCCGGTCTTGTCGAACGCGACGGTGCGGACACTGCTGAGTGTCTCGAGGTGTTTTCCACCCTTGATGAGTATCCCGAGCCGGGCGGCATTCGTGAGAGCGCTGACCAGCGTCACTGGCGTAGAAATCACCAGGGCGCAGGGACACGCAATCACCAGCAGAACAAGTGCACGGTAGAGCCATTCCACAAACGGCTCCTGGAAGAGCAGCGTCGGAAGACACGCCACGGCGACGGCGATCCCGAGGACGGCAGGCGTATAGACCGCCGCAAAGCGGTCGATGAAATTCTGCACCGGCGCACGCTGATGCTGCGCCTCCTCGATCAGGTGAACCATATGCGCCAGTGTCGTGTCCTGATAGCGCTTGGTCACCCGGATCCTCAGGACACCCCGCTCGTTCAGCGAACCCGCAAACGCTGCTGCACCGGCCTCCTTCGGCACCGGGGACGACTCACCGGTAATCGTCGCCTCGTTAACGGTGGAGATTCCGTCGACCACGATGCCGTCGAGCGGGATCCGCTCGCCCGGTCGTATCACCAGGATTTCACCCGGGACGACATCCGCGGCGGGAGTCTCGATCTCGCGGCCGCCCCTGATCACACACGATGTTTGCGGGGAGAGTGCCAGCAGCGACCGTACGGCACGGCGCGTCCGCGACGTGCTATAGTTCTCCAGCAGCAGCGCGACGGAGAAGAGCACGATGACCGTCGCCCCTTCGGTCCACTTCCCGATGGCGAGCGCGCCGATCACGGCAACAGTCATCAGGACGTTCATGTCCAGGGCATGCGTCAGGAGTGCGCGTCCGGCCTTGAGGGCGATTCTCCACCCGCCGAGAATCACCGCGCCCAGCAGCACGCCGCGCGCAGCAGTATGCGAAATCTCCCTGTACTCCAGCAGTGCGCCGGCAATCGTCAGGATGGCGGCGGTGACCGCGAAAACGGCATCGCTATGCCGTTTCCAGAACGAGTCTTCCACGGCCGCTTCCTGCTTCCCCCGCGCATTGAAGCCGGCGCGACGGACCAAGGCCACGACGCGATCCCCGGGGATGTCCGCCGGAACCGCGAGCTCACCGGTCAGCGGGTTAAATCGATAGACCCCCGTGCCGATGTCTGCGTCCAGGCGCTTCCGGAGCACGGCTTCTTCCGTGGAACAGCAGATGCCTCCGACGAGATATGTCGATTGCTGTGCCGTCATGACCTTGCTCATCACGGCTCCGACACGTGTCGGACACCGATGCGGATCAGGTCCTCAATATGCCTGTCGTCCAGCATATACAGCGTCATCTTTCCCTCTTTCCGGTACGTGACCAGCCGCATCGTTTTCATGAGCCGGAGCTGGTGCGAGACAGCGGATTCCGAGACGCCGAGGAGGGCGGCAATATCGCTGACGCAGAGCTCATGCCGTGTGAGGGCGAGGCAGATTTTCAGGCGCGTCACGTCCCCCAGCACCTTGAACGTCTCTCCCAGCCCCCGAAGGGTCTCGGTATCGTGGATGGCCTTGCCAGCTGCGGCAGCAATCTCCCGATGCACAAATGCCGGACCGTTCCCGCCCGCCATTCCCTTCATTCCACACCTCTACAGTTGAGCAACCGTTCAATTATTCTAATGTAGCAATCCTGGAACCGGGAGTCAACCGGCGGCGGCGTCCTCATCCTCCGGCTCGATCATCATCATCGTGCGATCGACCCCGACTCCCTTCGTCGAAATCCGGGACGCCAGATGCCACCCGACAGGGTACCTTGGCTTTGTGCATGCGGTTTGTTACTTTGTTTGACATCGAAACTGGCACGCTACCCCCTGGGCACACATTCACGAATCGCTATGGGTGAGGTTTTCATGGAAACTGCCTTGCTCTGCCCGCTGTGTTCTTCTTCCCGGATTCACGATCAACCCTTCCAATACCTTTACCGAGACCGAAAACTCGGCGCGAAGGGATGCCTCGGGTGCGGCCTTATCTTCCTCCATCCACAGCCCACGCCCGAAGAGCTGAAACAGCTCTATGCCGCCGATTACTTTGAGGGGGGGGATTTCCGCTGTGGACACGAAGGAGGGTATTGTGATCCCTCAACGCTTGAGCGGATGCAGGACCCTGGATTGCTGCTGCAGATCAAGGCAATGAAAGGGGGAGGGAGGTTCCTGGAGATTGGTTGCGCCGGAGGTGCACTTCTCAACGCGGCCCGGAACCTTGGATTCCGGGTCCAGGGCGTTGAACTGTCCGATGATGCATGCCGAATCGCGGTTGAGAAGTTTGGACTTCAGGTCCATGCGGGTGATGTCGTGAATGCACGCTTTCCGGATCGATCGTTTGATGTGGTGTTCCTGGGCGACGTCATCGAGCACCTTCCGGACCCCCTTACCACACTCCGCGAAATCTACCGCATCCTGGACAACGAAGGGATGCTGGTCATGGCTCTGCCATCTCAGACGAACAGTTTCTTCTCAAGGATCGGATTTTCACTCTATCGATTTCTCGGCAAGACAGCCACCGTAGCCCTTCCGCCATATCACCTCTTCGAGTATCGACCCCGGAGCCTGCGATATCTCCTGAACAAATGTGATTTTCTGGTTATACGACTCGATCAGGATATCATCCCGCCAAACCGGATCAATCTTCGAGGCCCGGCTCTTCAACGTATTGGGAAGTTGCTCTTCCAGTACCCGAACCGGGCGGTCACACGTATCTTCCACGGTTTTGGGGACCGCATTACCGTCTTTGCAACAAAACAGCCTCCCCGTGCAACGACGGGCCCTTCGTGACACACGCATCCATCCAGCCAGCGGGTCGCGGAGAAACAACCCTTTCAAGCCGACCGTGAACAATCCGGACTCCGGTTTTTATCCGGGGGATCACCGTAGAAGTGGGCGCGCAGACCTCACGCCGCAGGAAGCCGGCTTTCGATCGTCGCAAAATGGCGCTTGATATACATGGAGAGGCGGGGGGCCGTGGAAATGCAGAGGAGCATGAAGGTTGCTCCCGCAATCAGATCGATGACATAGTGGTACCGCTGGTACACCGTTGCCATGATGAGCAGCGTTCCCGTCACGTACATGAACAGGCGGCACTTCAACTTGTACCGTGAGCTGAGATACATCAGAACCAGCGTCATCATCGTGTGCCCGCTCGGGAAGACGTCGCGCTGCGTCCCGGCAATCGAGACCTCGTTCGGCACGCCCATGGGGATCGACTCGCCGGCGTTGACGAACCACCGGAGGTAGGGGGTCAGGAGCAGGCCCGGGAGATCGCGGTCCATGGCGGAAAAGTCATGGAGGGTGAACCGCGGACCGACCGCCGGAAGGAAGAAATATCCGATGTACGAAAGGAAAAAGCCGTACGTGCCAATGAACACAAAATAGCGGAAGAGGTCCAGGTTGTGGCGGCGGTACAGCTCGTATCCAACAACAATAAACAGAAAGTAGAACAACGTGTACGCAATCTGCAGGATTTCGGTCAACGCCGGATTGGCCAGGCGCATCAACCACTCCGTCGGATTCACGCCAAACATCCACCGGTCGATCGCGATCAGGACATCATCATAGTCGGCGCCCATGTGGATCGGCTTGATCATGAAATAGAGTTCCTTGAACGAAAAGAAAACCATCGGCGGGACGTACCAGTCGTGGATGAAGGCAAGGATCTTCGACCCCGTGACGTGGCGCGCGTAGCCGAGCATAACGATCAGTGTGATGCCGCTGCCGTTGATGATGACCAGGTGCCACCACTGAGGGATGCGGAATGCAAAAACCAGGTTGACCACGGTAAGT
>DAIUKN010000263.1:0-4790 GCA_036848195.1 Bacteroidota bacterium | reverse complement strand
AGGACCACGGCCTATAGCGTCTTCCGGCATCCGGCGGCCAGCCCGGCAGACACTCTTCTCTCACACATCAGCGCCGCGACATTTGGTCCGAGCGCCCCGAGCATGCCTTTTGACGGTCTTACATTCTCCTTCCTCAATGATACTTCCATCGCGGTGATCGACACTGCGACGGGCTGGGTTACGGGCAGCTCGGGCATCACCATCAGAGTCAGGCCGGACAACCTCAATGTCGCGAGGGATGTGCTATGGCCGGCTGACTACGAGCTCCGGTGGTTCGCGAACATCGCCGACACCGCGTTCTTTAATCAGCCTCCACGGTTTCCGAAAATGCCGGTCAACTTTCAGATCACCAATGTGACAAGTGGCCAGCGGGCAAAATTCATCGTGGATGATGCGGACCGGAACGGTCTGCTCGGTAACGGCGACACGATACGCATTATCGAAGCATACGTGAGCCCGTCGAATTTCAATCTTACGTACATGCTGGTCTGGACGCAGACGTCAAACCCGGCACAACCGCAGGATGGCGACCGGTTTGTCATCAGAACCCGGAGGCCTTTCGCGCAGGGTGACTACTTCGAATTCAAGACACGTGCGGCTCGCACCGATGCGGGCCAGGCGAAGACGGCAATGAGCAGAATCGATGTCGTGCCCAATCCGTATATCGGCACCGATTCGTGGGAACGGCGGACGCTGTTCACCACAGGCCGCGGCGACAGGAAAATCGAGTTTATCCGTCTCCCGGCAAAGTGTACGGTGCGCATCTTCACTGTCTCAGGTCACCTCGTGAAGACACTGGTGAAAGACTCCAATGCCGCGGACGGATCGCTGGCATGGGATCTTGTCAGTGACGACGGAATGGACATCGCCTACGGGCTCTATGTGTACCATGTGGATGCCCCCGGGGTCGGGGAACATGTCGGCAAGTTTGCAGTCATCAAATAATCATATCGGTGACAACGAACATGAAAAAGGTCTTCATTGGTCTGCTCCTCCTGTCGTTGGCGAGCGGGAGCGTGGCCACCGCGACGGACTTCACGTCCGATGTGTCAAAGAAGGGCACCACCGCCGCGACGTTCCTCTCCATCAACCAGGGGGCGAGGGCGGCTGCAATGGGGAGCGCTTTTGTTGCGGTGGCGGACGATTGGTCCTCGATCTACTGGAACCCGGCGGGGATTGCGTCACTCAATAACGGGGTGATGTTCGACCATACGGTCTGGTTCGCCGACATCGGGTACAACTATATCGCAGGATCCCTCAACCTCGGCAGTTTGGGCGCACTGGGCTTGAGCCTGACCTCGTCGAGCGTCGGGGACATGCGGGTCACGACGGTGGCCCAACCGGACGGGACCGGCGAGGTGTTCAATGTTTCGCAAGTTGCCGTCAGCGTCGCATATGCGATCCGCCTGACGGATGACTTCGCCATCGGATTCAACCCAAAGTATGTCTACGAACGGATCTGGAAGATGACGTCAAGTGCGTTTGCGCTTGACGTCGGCGTAAAATACAGGACACCCTTCGAAGGTGTCATGCTTGGCATGTCGATTGCCAACTTCGGTCAGAAGATGCACATGACGGGCCAGAACGCGGTCATTCTGTATGATGCGGATCCCCTCAGCTCGGGCAATAACGGCCGCATTCCGGCTGAAGTTTCCACCGGCGAATGGGCTTTGCCACTGACGTTTCGTTTTGGCATCGCCTACCAGCCGAAGCTCGGCGACATGCACAAACTCACCCTGGCGGTCGACGCGCTCCACCCGAGTGACGACTATGAAAGCGTCAACGTCGGTGGCGAGTACACGTTTGATGATTTTGTCTCCTTCCGCGCCGGATACAAGACACTCTTCCTCAAGAATTCCGAGGAGTCGCTGACGCTCGGCGTGGGTGTCAGGCAACATCTGCTCGGCAATATCACGCTCATGGCGGACTACTGTTATGCGGATTTCGGGCGCCTGGCCAACGTGCACAAGATCACCGTGGGAATGAGCTTCTGATGGACCCCGAATCCACTCAACGGGCCGCGGCGGAAACGCCCGGCCCGTTCTGTATTCCGACGGTCAAGGCTATGACCGGAACTGTCGAAGGAATAATGATGATCATCATCACGTTGTCTCTGCTCCTTTCCGCGGGTGGCTGCAAGAATGACGGGGAGGGTGTTAATGGTACCGCGGCGCCGGCCGACACGATACCCGCAATCCCTGGCTGGACGCTGGTCTGGCATGATGAGTTCAGCGGTTCGAGCGTCGATAGTTCGAAGTGGTCCTATGAGGTGAATGGCGATGGCGGCGGGAACAATGAGCTGCAATACTATACGGCCCGGCCACAGAACTCGTTCGTAAAAGACGGGATGCTGGTGATTCAGGCCCTCCAGGAAGACTACCTGGGGAAATCGTACACCTCTGCCCGGATGAGAACGTTGAAGAAAGGTGACTGGAAGTATGGGCGCTTTGACATTCGCGCGCAACTCCCCTATGGACAGGGGCTGTGGCCCGCAATCTGGATGCTCCCGACGGACTGGGTCTACGGCGGCTGGCCCGCGAGCGGCGAGATCGACATCATGGAGGAACTTGGGCAGCAGACGGACAAGGTGTATGGGACGATTCACTACGCAATCAACGGGAGCCACCAACAGAGTGGCGGATCATACGTGATAACGCAGGGCACTTTTTCCTCAAAATTCCATATCTTTACACTCGAATGGGACTCTACGGGGATGCGATGGTTCGTTGACGGCGTGCAGTACTTCACGGCAGTTACAGGGAAACCTTTTGACCAGCGGTTTCACCTGCTGCTCAATGTGGCCGTAGGGGGAAACTGGCCCGGGAATCCGAACGTCAGCACGCTCTTTCCTCAGTTGATGAAAGTCGATTATGTCCGGGTCTACGCCAGGTCTCTTTGATTTCCGCCTCCTCACAAACTTCGGAAGCTGGTTGCAATGAAAACCTTCCTCTCTTGCATTCTCTCCTTGCTGATCTCTCATCCGCTGCTGATTGCCGGTGGCCTCGTTGCCGTTGACCAGGCGGGCTATGCCCCCGCGACTGCAAAGTATGTTTTTGTGTCCCTGCCGGCGGACAGCTTCTTCATTGTTGAAGCCGCCTCGGGCGTTTCCCGCTTCCGGGGCGCGTTGACGATCTGGAATTCTAAAGACCCGGCGACGGGTTTGAGTGTTCGCAGAGGAGATTTTTCCTCTTTCCGGCAAACGGGTCTCTTTCGTATTGTGACTTCGCAAAACGACAGCTCCGTGCGATTTGAGATCTCTGACACGGTTTGGTCTCCGGTATACCGAAAGGCGCTGAAAGGATACTACTTCCAGCGTTGTGGAACAGCGTTACTCGCTCCATTCGCAGGGGTTTACATCCACCGGCTATGCCATCAGGCAGACGGTCTCCTTCACGCCAGCACGGGATCAAGTGGATTTCGCTCCGCAACCGGCGGTTGGCACGACGCGGGGGATTATGGCAAGTACGTGGTAAATGCGGGTGTCACGGTGGGTACCCTTTTGATGGCGTACGAGTTGTTTCCCAATCGCTTCGCGCATGACGACATGGCGATCCCTGAAAGCGGGAACGGCATACCCGACATCCTGGACGAGGTGCGCTATGAACTCGGGTGGCTCCTGAAGATGCAGCGCGCAGACGGCGGTGTCTATACGAAGCTGACGAGGGAGCAATTTGAAGGATTCGTGATGCCGGAAAATGACTCCGGCACGCGATACCTGTACGAGGTATCGTCCGCCGCCACGGGGGACTTCG
Organism: Bacteroidota bacterium; assembly: GCA_036848195.1. GTDB lineage: Bacteria > Bacteroidota > Ignavibacteria > UBA10030 > UBA6906 > DAIUKN01. The sequence goes on along the minus strand of DAIUKN010000263.1, from coordinate 1,038 downwards.
CAGCAATGTTGGCAAGGGCTGCACGCCTCTACCGGCCTTTCGACGTGGCATTTGCCGACACCTGCCTTGTCCGGGCCCGGAATGCGTGGAACTTTCTCGATGCAAATCCCTTCATCGTGCCGGTGGGTGGGTTCCACAACCCCGCGGGAACGGCCACCGGGGAATATGGCGACGGGGATGACAGTGACGAGCGGCTCTGGGCCGCCGCGGAGCTTTACCAGACGACGGGCGATTCAGCATACCATAGCGCGTACCTTGCCAACTACGCATCATCCGGTCTTATCAACGGCGCGATGTCGTGGCCGAACGTCAGAACGATGGCCCACCTCACGTACCTGCGTGGCGCTCAACCCGGATCCAGTGTTGCAGTTCGCCTCCAGCTGCGCCAGTCGCTGACTTCGTATTGCCAGAGCCTTGTGACAAAACGGAACAGCAGCGGGTTCCATGTCGTGCTCGGACCTTCTGACTACTACTGGGGGAGCAATTCCGTGCCCCTGAACGCGGCGGTCTGCCTGATCATCGGCTATCTCGAAAACGGGGCCCAGACCTTTGCCGATGTTGCTGCTGACCAGCTCCACTATGTTCTCGGGGTCAATGGTCTTGGGCGCTCGTTCATCACCGGCGTTGGAACTTTTTCCCCGCGGCAGCCGCACCACCGACCCTCTGCCTCAGATGGCATCGCCGATCCTGTGCCGGGTCTCCTTGCGGGTGGACCGAATCACAACGTGAACGACGATCCTGTCCTCAAGGCTTTGTTCACGAGTTCAAGTCCGCCCGCTCTTTGTTATGTTGATTCCATGCCCAGCTATGCTTCGAACGAGATTGCAGTCAATTGGAATGCCCCTCTGGTCTTCGTGGCGGGCTATTTTGCCGGCGAACGAGGCACGTCGGATGTGAAGTCGAACGTCCCGAGTCACGATGACACGATGTTTCTTGGGCAGAACTCCCCCAATCCGTTCAACGGCAGCACGCGGATCACGTTCGTCCTCCCGCGTCATGACGATGTGGAGTTGACCATCGTCGATCTGCTCGCGCGCG
>DAIUKN010000262.1:0-4815 GCA_036848195.1 Bacteroidota bacterium | reverse complement strand
CCCTCACCGCTGGGCTCGGCCGGGAGGCAGCTCTCTTCGGAGAGTGCTGCGAGACCGAGGATTTCAAGGAAGGGTCGCGGGCGTTCCTCGAGAAACGGAAGCCGACATTCAAGAACCGATGACTGCTCGATCTCTTGCCACCGGTTTGGGCCGCAAGGCGGCCGTCGCAGCGGCTCTCGGCGTGATTTCCCTCCTTTTGTTTGTTGGCGAGCGGTTCTTGGGCCCCCGTGCTGAGCAATCGGTCGCAGCGGTTCCGGGGAAGGATGCCGCCGGCATCCAGGAGGTCGTCGACACTCTTCTTCTCCGGTACGGCGTCGATCGTGCACAGGTGAAGACATGGCGGGTGACAACGCCCGACAAGATCCCCGTCCGGATTGAACAGAAAATTCCGGTGCAATCAGATTTCCTGAGCCTCGTCTTCAATCATGATCTCAACGGCCGGCTTGCCCCGTATGGGGCGCACGTGATCGCCACCGAACGAACGAAAGAAAACACGATCACCATGCACATCGTGAGAAGCGGGAGGACGATCAGGAGTATGGCGTTCGTCCTGCAGCCAGTCCAGTAAGACGATATCATCATTTCCCGGAGAAGTATGGCCATCAACGCAGAAGCGGCGCTCATGGACAAGATCGTATCGCTGGGCAAGCGGCGCGGATTTGTCTTCCAATCCAGTGAGATCTACGGCGGTCTGAACGGATGCTGGGATTACGGACCTCTCGGTGTTGAGCTGCTCCGCAACCTCAAGGAGATGTGGTGGCAGGCGATGACCTACCGGGTTGACATAGAGGGGATCGATGCTGCGATCCTGATGCATCCGAAAGTATGGGAGGCATCCGGCCACGTCGAGAACTTTACCGACCCGATGGTCGACTGCAAGGAATGCAAGGCGCGTTTTCGGGCGGACCAGATCGAAGACGCCGCCTGCGGGAGTCCTGCGTACAAGGGACGGAAGGCCGCAAAATGCCAGGCCGAAGGGAAATTCACGGAAGCCCGTCTGTTTAATCTGATGTTCAAGACCTTCATTGGCCCGCTGGAGGATTCCAGTGCCGTCGTGTTTCTGCGGCCGGAGACGGCGCAGGGAATCTATGTGAATTTTCTGAATGTCCAGAGTTCTTCCCGCCAGAAGCTTCCGTTTGGCATCGCGCAGATCGGCAAAGCGTTCCGGAACGAAATCAACACCAAGAACTTCCTCTTCCGGACCCGGGAGTTCGAGCAGATGGAGATGCAGTTCTTCGTGAAGCCCGGATCAGACGTTGAATGGTTCGAGTACTGGAAAGAGCAGCGCCTGCAATGGTATGTCGACCTCGGAATGACCCGGGCGAAGCTCCGGTGGCTTCTGCCCGACAAACTGGCACATTATGCAAAGGCCGCGGCCGATATCGAATACGAGTTTCCCTTTGGATGGGGGGAAATAGAAGGGATTCACAACCGGACGGACTACGACCTTTCCCGGCACGAGGAATACTCCGGGAAATCGATGAAGTACTTTGACGAAGAGACGAAAGAGAAGTTCACGCCGTACATCATCGAGACCTCTGCCGGCGCGAGCCGCTCATTCATGGCGTTTCTGGTTGATGCGTACCGGGAGGAAGAGGCGCCGACGGCGGACGGCAAGACCGAGACACGGTCGGTGATGAAATTTCATCGGAAACTCGCGCCGGTCAAGGCCGCGGTGTTCCCCCTGGTGAATCGTGACGGCATGCCGGAGATCGCCAAGAAGATCGAGGCTGCGGTGCGGCCGCATTTTCGCGTTTTCTATGACGACAGCGGGGCGGTCGGCCGCCGCTACCGCCGCCAGGACGAAATCGGCACACCCTACTGCTTCACGGTTGATTCCCAGAGCCTTGTGGATCAGACCGTGACTGTTCGTGAGCGGGATTCGATGAAGCAGGAGAGGGTCAGCATGGATGGTGTCGTGGGCTACCTCCGTGATGCATTTGATCACTAAGAACATTTTCCTGACGCGACACGGCGATCTCCGGGTTGTCTGGCGTATGCTCCTTTTTCTTCTTCTTGCGTCCGCAGGCGTTCTCGCGAGCGGTCTTCTGCTCCATGCAAGTTCACTCCAGAACGAGGCCGCAGGAAGCCTTCTTGCACTCCTCAGTGTGGCCCTGGCCACTTTCGTCATGACGAGGTTTGTCAATCGCAAGCCGTTCTCCGCGGTCGGTCTCGCGTTCCATCCGGGGGCTTTCAGGGATGCGGCCATGGGATGCCTTCTCGGGTTCCTGATGATGGCAGGGATCTTCACGGTGGAATATGGACTGGGGTTCGCCAGCGTGGCGTGGCGTGGTCTCGCCCCTTTCGATCTGCTGAGAATCGGCGCAAGCTCGCTGCTCCTGTTCGCCCTCTCGGCCGTCTTCGAGGAGCTCACCTTCAGGGGATATCTCTTTCAGACGCTGATTCAGGGAATAAGCTTCCTGCCAGCCACACTTCTGTTTGCCGTCGTTTTCGCTTTCGCCCACCTCTGGAACCCAAACGCCTCTCCATTCGGGCTCATCAATGTCGGGCTCGCAGGGATATGGCTCTCCATTGCCTATATGAAGACTCGTAGCCTGTGGCTTCCAATCGGGCTCCACTTCTCGTGGAATTTTTCGCAGACGACGCTCTTTTCCTTCCCGACAAGCGGCATTGACTTTTCAGGAAGGAGCCTTCTTGACCTGATCCAGTCCGGCCCTGTCTGGATTACCGGAGGGGGGTTCGGGCCCGAAGGGGGGATTCTTGCAACGCTGGCTCTCCTCCTGTGCACAGGACATATTCTCAAGTCGCCGATCTACCGGACCCCCGACGCGGTCGTTACGCTGGATTCACTGGAGGATCTTCTCCCGGCCGATGAAAGCAGGGGAGGAACGGCGTGAGGCAATGGCCCGTGTTTGCGGCAGGGGTTCTTCTGGCGGCGCAAGGGACGTTTGCGCAGTCCGTCAGCGACGCCCGGTTCGACTCTGTTGCGAAACGGGGGATTGACCGGGTCTACAACCTGGAGTTCGAATCTGCTCGGGAGGAATTCAACGAACTGGTTCGCTGGCGGCCGCACAACCCTGCCGGGCATTTCTTCCTGGCAATGGTGGACTGGTGGAAAATCCTGATAGATCTTGACAATGAGGAACACGACGAGAGGTTTTTGGAGGACCTCGACCGTGTGATCGAGATGTGCGATTCTCTTCTGGAGAGAAACGAAAACGATGTTACGGCAATCTTCTTCAAGGGGGGGGCGGTGGGTTTTCAGGGAAGGCTCAGATTTCACCGCAACGACTATCTGGCGGCTGCCAATGCGGGCCGAAAAGCGCTCCCTCTCGTTCAGGCGGCCTCCTCGCTCGATCCGGGTAATTATGACATCCTGCTCGGCACAGGCATTTACAACTACTTCGCCGAAGTGATTCCCAATGAATATCCGTTTGTGAAACCGCTCATGCTTTTCATCCCTCCGGGTGACAGGAAGAAAGGGATCGAGCAGTTGACGGCGGCCGCCGAAAAGGGGAAGTTCGCTTCGGTCGAGGCTGCTTATTTCCTTCTGCAGATTTACTTTTCCTATGAGAAGGAGTACGGGAAGGCTCTTGCCGTGGCCTCTTCCCTGACCAGACGTTTTCCCAACAATATGATGTTCCACCGGTACCTGGGGCGGACATATGCTGCAGCTCTCAACTGGCCCATGGCAGACGAGGTGTATGCGGAGATTGTCGCGCGCTCGCGCCGGGGGCAACGGGGCTACACTGCGAACGCAGAGCGAGAAGCGGAGTATTACCTTGGAGCATCGGACATGGCCGGAGGGAGGAACGACGGAGCGCTGTCGCACTTCTTCCGCTGCGACGAATTGAGCCGTGGGCTCGACAAGAGTGAGGCATCAGGCTTCATGGCAATGGCCAACCTGAAGATCGGGAACATTTTCGACCTTCAAGGAAAACGGGAGCTGGCCATGGTCCAGTATGACAAGGTGGCGAAAATGAAGGACTACAAGGATTCTTCCACCCTGGCCAGGCAGTATCAGAAGACACCGTACGCACACTGATTCGGACATTCTCTGATGACCCTGACCATTCTCCTCTATGGACTTGTTGCGGCGCTCGCAGAACTTCTGGGCGGGGCACTCGTCGTCCTGCGCAAGCAGTGGCCGAAGCGGGTTCAGGAGTACCTTCTCGCACTGAGCGCCGGTTTTATCCTCTCCCTGGTCTTTCTGGAGCTTGTACCCGAGAGCATTCATCGGATCGGAGCGCAGGCGCCTCTCTACATGTTGTTGGGCTATGCGGTCCTGCACTTTTTCGAACACACGATCGTTGGGCACCTCCACTTCGGAGAGGAGACGCATCGCGATGTGATGGTTTCACGGGTAGCCAGCGCCTCGACACTCGTCGGATTGCTGATCCACGCATTCTTTGACGGATTCGCGATCAGCGTCGGGATGCAATTCAACTTCTATCTCGGCGTGCTCATCTTCGTGGCGGTCTTTCTGCACAAAATTCCTGAGGGATTGACAATTGCCTCGGTTATGCTCGTTGCCGATGTCGGCCGCCGGCGGGCCTTTCTCGCGTCGGCGTCGGTCGCCGTCGCGACAATGCTCGGTATCACGAGCGCGTTCTTTGTTGCGGGAATTAGCGAGCAGGTGGTTGGATTGGCGTTTGCGTTTTCTGCGGGGATTGCCACGTACGTCGGAGCCAGCGATCTTATTCCGGAAATCAACCATTCAAAAAATCGTATCATCCCGCTGCTCGTGTTTGGCGGCATGATACTCTTCTACCTGGGATCCTTGCTGCTCGCGCCCCTGGCGGGTGGAGCTCAGTAGGCTAGAAAGTACCTCCGAGGGAGATTCTGTGGAAATTG
>DAIUKN010000261.1:0-4818 GCA_036848195.1 Bacteroidota bacterium | reverse complement strand
ATCCCCGGGAGGGACGCGAGCAGAATTGCCGGGATCCTTCCCACAATCTTGCTGATCACCCGGGGACGTCCCTCCGCAAGAACGAGCACGACCGGTTTGCCAGTGCCGACCAAGGCCTCGGCCAGCTGCAGCTGGGCTTCATCCAACGTCAGGTCATCGATGTTTCCCGGCGTCTCGCAATACGCCTTTTCTCCGAGACAGAGAATGATGGCATCCGCTTCTTTGGCTGCATTCACCGCCCCGGCGATGTCCAGCGGCGCGTCGAACGAGGTCCCCTGGATATACCGGAGGTTCTGTTTTCCCACCTTTGCTTCCACTGCCCCCAGAATCGTCGGCTTGTCCCTTGGATAAAGCCCCTCCACGTCCCCCTGCCAGGTGATCGTCCAGCCGCTGTTGAGCACCGAGAGCATGTTCGCGGTCGGACCGGCCACAAGCACCTTCATGGATTTCTTCAGCGGAAGAATACCGCCGTCGTTCTTCAGGAGGGTTATCACCTCCCGGGCACTGCGGAGATTGATCTCCGTGTTCTCGTTCGTTGCGAACTTCGCCTTCATGGCGGCGCTCGGATACGGATGGTCGAACAGTCCCATGTCGGCTTTGACCGTGAGGATGCGTCTCACCGCATCATCGATCCTCGCCATCGGGACCCGGTTCTCCCTCACCAGCTCAACAAGCAGATCGTAGAAACTGAAATCCATCGGCACCATGCTCATGTCGATGCCGGCCATGACCGCCAGGCGAACCGCTTCCTTCGGAGAATCGGCAACCCTGTCGCGTGTGTGCAGTCTCTTGATGTCCTCCCAGTCCGATACGATAAAACCCTTGAACTTCATCTCCCCCTTCAACACTTCTGTGAGAAGATGGTAATTTGCGTGGCCGGGGATCCCGTTGACCTCACCTGAGTTCACCATGACCGTTGGTGAACCCGCCTTCACAGCGGCTTCAAATGGGGGAAGGAAGATCTCTCGCATCATCCGCTCGTCGATCCACGCCGGCGTCCGGTCCTTGCCGTTGAGGGGCATGCTGTATCCTGCATAGTGTTTCAGGCAGGAGGCAACCTTGTCCTCTGCAGCGTAGTCGTCCCCCTGGAGACCCTTGATATACCGCGTTCCCAGCGTGGCTACGAGCACGGGATCCTCACCAAAGGTTTCCCACAACCTCGGCCAGAGGGGCTGGCGGCCGACATCCAGGACAGGAAAGAAGTTCCAGGGAATTCCCGAGGCGCGCACTTCCAGGGCTGTCACGCGACCGATCTCTTCAGCCATCTCCGCGTTCCACGTCGCCGCCTGGGCTATCGCCTGGGGAAAGATCGTTGCGCCCGTTGTGTAGTTCGCCCCGTGGATAGCATCGATGCCGTAGAGAATGGGGATCTTCAGACGTGTCTTCTGCGTCGCAACATCCTGGATCTGCCTCTGCATGGCTTGCCACTGGTCAACGGTGTATCCTCCGGTCCCACCAACATTAAGGATCGAGCCGACATGGTGCTTCACGATGACGTCCTCAAGTTTGGCGGGATCGAGCTCGTGACGGTCGGCGGGTCCACGCGCAGATTTCAACACCACCTCATTCGTGACTTGCGTCATTTGCCCAACCTTCTCCTCCACCGTCATCCTCTTTATCATCTCTTCGACTCTTGCATCCCTGGTCCCGGTCGTTGTCTGTCCAGTGCCAACGGCTAAAGAGATGGCGATAACGGTGAAGGATACTGTGAGCGTTCGAATCATACAGGCCTCTAAGTTCAGAAGGATTGGGATGAGCACGAGCAGAGACACTGAGCCTGGAATTCGGGTGCATAATTTGTGCCATCCGCCCACTGCCGATATCAGACCAAAACCGCTGGATTCTTTCGCCCCAATCATGTTTCTTTAGAGTCGGTGTTATCAATCTAATAATACCCCCTTATCATTATTATGATTCAGGCTCCACCCATGAAGGCCCGTTGTCTCCTGCTCCTCCCCACTCTCTTTGTCCTAGTTCAGAGTGCCGCCAGCCAGACTGATGGGGCGCTCCCCACCGATACCCTTGCGGAAATTGGCACAAGGGTGATTACCGGCAGGGACCTGATCGAGCGAATCGAGCTGATGCCCTGGCAGGGGAAGGACAAGCCCGGCCGGCACGACAGCGCGAAGGTGAAGGCGCTCCAGAGTATGGTGGCAGAACAGCTCCTCGCTCTGGATGCGTCTGTACAGGGGTTCGGCACCGATTCGGTAACAAAACGGTACAGAGAGAACGTGGAGCGCCTGCTGGTCCGGGACGAACTTTTCAAACGCGAGGTGAGGGCAAAAGTAACCGTCACCGAAGAAGAGACCCGTAAGGGATTGAAGAGATACGCCCGGCAGCTCAGGCTTCTCCAGTTCGGGGTGCGAACGGAAAAAGTGGGAAAGGAACTCGGCAAAGCCCTGCGCGCCGGGATCAGTCCCGAGAGCGTCGTGTACAGATTCCCGAAGTCGTCCTTCACACGTCTCGATTCACTGACGGTGAATTTCGGAAGACACGACGAAAGGCTGGAAGATGCTGCGTACGCTCTGGATTCGAAGAACCGCGTATCTGAGCCGGTCAGATCGCAATTCGCCGGCTGGGTGGTATTGTACCTGGTCAACGACGAGACGAACCCCGACTACGCAAAAAATACACTCCAGGACCGCGTCCGGGTTGTAGAGCGCGACATCAGACAGCGCAAGGAGAGGCAAGAGGGATCCCGCTACCAGTCCACAATCCTGGCCCCGAAAAGGGCGAGCGTCAGCCCGGAGATGTTTGAGCTCATTGCGCAGACCTCGCTCGGGGTGCTGGCTGCCGACTCGGCACACTACAAGCAGAACGGCTCCTACTCCCTGACCATGATTGTCGACCGCCTGGCGGACACGCTTTCGCCTCATCTCGGCCGGGAATTTGTCGAAATCGAGAATGGAGGGATGACGCTGGCTGACATCCTCGAGGGATTCCGCAATCTCCAGTTCTCATTTCCTTCGCTGAAAGAGGAGGACTTCCGGATCCGGCTCAACGCCTGTATCAAACAGATCGTCGCAGCAGAGCTTATGTCGCGCGAGGGTTTTCGAATAAACCTCCACCAAACTGAAGACGTGCGGCATGATCTCGGTGTCTGGTCCGATTACTGGATCTCCCGATTGCTTGAGCGGAAGATCTATCATTCTGCAACCGTGACAGATGAAGATGTCCTTCAGTATCTCGTGGAACACGGAGCGGTCCTCGGCGAACCCTATGAGGTCAATATCCGTGAGATCCTGTCGGACAGCCTGCGGGAAGCGTTGGACAACATCGTGAAAATCGAGCAGGGGGCAGACATGGCCGAGCTGGCCAGGCAGGTTTCAAAACGGACCTCCTGGGCGAAGCGCGGCGGAGAGTCGGGCTTTTTCCGGGTCTCCGGATCGCCCGAGCTTGGTTTCAGAGCCCTCGATCTGGATTCGGGGAAGCTCGCCGGACCCGTGTTGATCAACAAGCAGTACAGCGTGTTCACCGTTCTGGGGAAACGCAAGAGCCCGTCAGACTCGATTCTCACGTTTGATTCATTGAAGACTGTTGTCCGGCAGGTTATCCAGCAACAGAAAGGAGGGAGGCTGTAAACAAGTATATCGCATCGCTGGCAAAGAGCTATGCTCCGAAGATCTACTACGAGAGACTTTCAAAAGTCACCATACTCCCCACAAACATTGTCACCAAACGAATGATCGGGTTCGGCGGAGTCATGGTTGCCACTCCTCTCCTCTCTCCGCAGTGGGAGTGGATCAGGGAGGTCAAGGACATGAAGCAGCTGGTACCGTAACTGCCCAGGGCCTATCGGATTTTGGCCCGCTCCGAATCACCCATCTCAAGATCACCCGGGACCGATCATGTGAGGGCCGTCCGCCGGCAGCACCGGTAGATCGGCTTGGGAGCGGAACATCCTGCAGGGATGTTGACAGGCGTGCCGGACGACGTTGCGACCCGAAATCGCCGATCACTCCTTCAGACCGCTCGCCATGATCCCCCCGATGTAGTACTTTTGCAGGGCGACAAAGAGGAGAAGCACGGGGAGCACCGTCATCACCGAGCCGGCCATCATCAGCTCCGTGTCCTGAACGTGCTCCAGCGACAGCGTCGCCAGGGCAACCGGCAGCGTGTACATCGAGTCATCGGTCATGACGATCAACGGCCAGAGGAAGTCGTTCCATGTCCCCATGAATGTGAAAATGGCCAGCGTAATGAGAACCGGTTTGCAGAGCGGCAGGATCAGGGACCGATAGATTCTGAAATCACCCGCGCCATCGATCCTCGCCGCCTCAATCAAGCTGTCCGGGATCGACATGGCGAACTGGCGAATCAGGAAGATACCAAAGATGCTGGCCATACCCGGGATGATCACTCCGATATAGCTGTTGATGAGTCCCATTTTGTTCAGCATCAGAAACAACGGAAGCATTGTCACCTGGGCGGGAATGACCATCGAAGTGATGAGCAGCTTGAACAGGGGATCGCGCCCACGGAACCGGTATTTCGCAAAGGCATAGCCGGCCATCGAGTTTACGAGAAGCGAGATCAGAGTGACCGCAAAAGCGAGCAACGCACTGTTGAACAGATAGCGTGCAAGGTTGAGACGGGTGAAGAGGCTTGCGTAGTGCTCCAACGTCACCTGCCTCGGCACAAAGGGGGGTGGAAACGTGCTCGCCTGGCCGGTCGGCATGAAAGAGGCCGAGACCATCCAGAGAAGGGGCATCAGCGTCACGCCTGCCGTGACGATGAGCGCCGCATACAGCAACACCCTTCCGACGGGTTGTTTCATGACGCGAACCTCTTCTGCAGCCGGGATTGCAGCAGAGACGC
>DAIUKN010000260.1:0-4845 GCA_036848195.1 Bacteroidota bacterium | reverse complement strand
TGATGGTGTCGATCTTCGGCCGGAAGACGCCCGTCGAACTGGACTTCAGTCAGGTGGAGCTGGAAAAATAGAAGCCGACAGGCAATCATTCGTACGACAGCGGAAAGAGCAATCTCATGAAGAAGATCGTTGGGTACATCAAACTCCAGATTCCGGCGGGACAGGCCAATCCGGCGCCGCCCGTCGGGCCCGCGCTCGGCCAGAAGGGCGTGAACATCATGGAGTTCTGCAAACAGTTCAACGCGCGGACGCAGAAACAGGCCGGTCTCATCATTCCGGTCGTGATCACCGTCTTCTCGGATAAGTCGTTCACGTTCGTCACCAAGACTCCGCCCGCCGCGACGCTGCTTGCGAAGGCGGCGAAGCTCGAAAAAGGTTCCGCCGAGTCGAACAGGACGAAGGTGGGGAAGGTGACGAAGCAACAGGTTCGCGAGATCGCGGAGATGAAGATGCCGGATCTGAACGCGAACGACATCGATGCGGCGATCAGCATGGTGGCTGGCACCGCCCGGAGCATGGGCATCACCGTCGAAGGGTAAAGATTTCACGCGTGGGAGTTCTGCTTCACTGTGCCGCCGGAGGGACCGGTGGTCAGGCGGGCAGGACGCACGTACCACTGGAGGATCGGATATCATGAAAGAGAGCAAGCGTTACAAAGCTGTTGCGGCGAAAATCGACGCGAAAAAAGAGTATTCGATTGAGGAAGCGGTCGCCCGGGTGAAAGAATCCGCAACGGCCAAGTTTACGGAGTCCGTCGACATCGCGGTGCGCCTGGGAGTTGACCCGAAGAAGGCTGACCAGGCCGTCCGCGGCACGGTCTCGCTGCCCCACGGCGTGGGGAGGGAAGTCCGTGTTCTTGTCCTGGCGAAGCCACCGCGTGATGAGGAGGCGAAAGCGGCCGGGGCCGACTACGCAGGACTGGCAGAGTACATACAGAAGATCCAGGGCGGGTGGGCGGACATCGACGTCATCATTGCAGCGCCGGACGTCATGGGTGAAGTTGGACGGCTCGGAAAGGTCCTCGGCCCGCGCGGGCTCATGCCGAACCCGAAGAGCGGAACGGTGACGCTGGATGTTGCGAAGGCGGTCAAGGAAGTGAAAGCCGGCAAGATTGAGTTCCGCGTTGACAAGGCGGGGATCGTGCATGCGTCCGTCGGCAAGGCGAGCTTCGAACCGAAACAGCTTGCAGAGAACATTCACGCGTTTTTGAATACCGTGGTTCGCTTGAAGCCTGCCACGGCAAAGGGAGCCTATATTCGATCGATCAACCTCTCCAGCACGATGGGTCCTGGAGTCCGGATCGACCGCAACCAGGTTGCGGCTCATTAACGATTTTACGCACTCACCAACCACTCATTACTTGTGTCGCTTGCCCGGCATGCTATGCGGTGCGGCATCGCGCCGTCTGGTCTGACCGGGGCTTCTCTCGAGGCACAGAAAACCTACAGGATGTAGGGAGGAAGGAATGAAACGATCAGAAAAAGAACAGATCGTGGCTGAGGTAGCCGAGGTCGCGGGCCGCGCGCACGGGATGTTCTTTACGGATTTCAGCGGACTGACCGTGGAGCAGGCGACAGAATTGCGTCGCGAGCTCCGGAAGTCGGGCATCGAGTACCGCGTCGTAAAGAACACGCTCATTCGCAAAGCCCTCGAACGCCTCACCGGGTACGACAAGGCGTTTGACAAGCTTGTCGGTCCCACGGGTGTCGCGTTCGCCTTCGACGATCCTGTCGCGCCGGCGAAGGTCATTCAGAAATTCTCGGAGAAGCACAACAAGCTCTCCCTGAAGGTCTGTATGCTCGAGAAGCAGGTGTACGACGGATCGCGGTTGAGCGAACTCGCCAGACTTCCCTCGCGCAAGGAGATGATGGCCTCGATTCTCGGCAGCATGAATGTTCCGCTTGCCGGGGTCCCGAACGTCGTCAACGCCGTGCTCCGCGATCTGGTCAGTGTCATCGGAGAAATAGAAAAGAAGAAGGCCGCCTGAGCCTTCTCGGAACCAGGGTTTGTTCATATTCATGAAGAGGAGATAATCCAATGTCAGTCGTTGCAGAACTCGTTGAAAAGATTGAAAAGCTCACCCTTCTCGAGGCAGTCGAGCTGAAGAAGGCTCTCGAAGAGAAATTCGGGGTCACTGCGGCAGCCCCGATGATGATGGGTGGACCGATGCCGGCGGCCGCGGCCGCCCCGGCGGTTGAAGAGAAGACCGAATTCACCGTTGTGCTGAAGGAAGCCGGTGCGCAGAAGATCAATGTCATCAAGGTCGTTCGTGCAGCAACGGGTCTCGGGCTGAAAGAAGCCAAAGACCTCGTGGACGGCGCTCCGAAGCCGGTCAAGGAGTCCATTCCCAAGGACGAGGCCGAGAAGCTGAAGAAGGAACTCGAAGAAGCCGGTGCAAAGGTTGAGATGAAGTAGTTCTGTGTCCCCGCCCGCCGGGATCCGGCGGGCGGGGACGCTCGTGTTTCCATTTCCAAGGACGGGACGTCTGTCACTGGTGAAGCGAGAAACCGCCACGGAGAACGAAAAATGCAGGCCGATACCGATCGGCTTTCCGTGTTCTTCCGGGGGGGATCCCTGTGCTGAATTTACTGACAAGTAAGGAGTGGGGCTCTTGAAGAACCAATCCAGCAAGCGCATTACATTTGGAAAGATCGCGGAGATCATCGAGGCACCCGACCTGCTGAATATCCAGCTGGAGTCGTGGGAGAGCTTCCTGCAGTCCGAAGTCCCGCCCTCGCGGCGGAAGAACAAGGGCCTGCAGGCGGTTTTCAAGATGAATTTCCCGGTCACCGATGCCCGGGAGAATTTTCTCCTTGAGTTCATCGAGTACTACATCGAGAAGCCGAAATACTCGGTGGCGGAGTGCGAGGAGCGCGGCCTCACCTATGCCGTGCCGGTCAAGGCGAAGCTCCGGCTCTCCCAGAAGGCAGAGGACGGCAAGGCGTACGTCAACACCATCGAGCAGGACGTATACCTCGGCAACCTCCCGACCATGACGCACCGGGGGACTTTTATCATCAACGGCGCCGAGCGCGTTGTTGTCAGCCAGTTGCACCGCTCGCCCGGTGTTTTCTTCAGCGAGTCGATTCATCCGAACGGGACGCCCATCTACTCTGCGCGCATCATCCCGTTCCGCGGGTCGTGGGTGGAGTTCACGACCGACATCAACAACATCATGTATGCATACATCGACCGGAAGAAGAAATTTCCGGTCACGACGCTCCTGCGTGCGCTGGGCTACTCCTCCGATGACGAGATTCTCGAGCTGTTCAACCTCGTCGAAGAAGTGGATGTCGCGAAGGCCGACCTCCGGGAATACGTGGACCGGATGATCTGCAGCGATGTGGTCGACAGAAAAACAGGTGAGATCTTCATCAACAAGGACTCCGCGCTGACCGAGGAACACATCAAGCGGATCAAGAAATCCAACGTCCGGAAGATCCGTTTCCTCCAGCAGCAGGGGAATGAAGTGTCGGTGATTGCGAAGACCATCTCGAAGGACCTGGTTCGCAGCGAAGAAGATGCTCTGGGCGCCATTTACAAGCAGCTCCGGTCCGGCGACGCGCCGGATCTGGAAACCGCGAAGAGCCTTATCGACCGCCTCTTCTTCAACGAAAAACGGTACGATCTGGGCGATGTCGGGCGGTACCGGCTGAACAGCAAGCTTGGACTTGATATCCCGGTGAACACGACAACGCTGACGAAGCAGGACATCGTTGCGATTATCAACTATCTGATCGAGCTGCAGCAGAAGAAGCGGGCCGTTGACGACATCGATCACCTGGGGAATCGCCGGGTGCGGACGGTCGGCGAGCAGATCGCGCAACAGTTCAATATCGGCCTGGCGCGCATGGCGAGGACCATTCGGGAACGGATGAATATTCGCGACAACGAAAGCCTGACGCCGCAGGACATGGTGAATGCGCGAACCATCAGCAGCGTCATCAATGCGTTTTTTGGCACCAATCCGCTCTCGCAGTTTATGGACCAGACCAACCCGCTGGCCGAGATGACGAACAAGCGCCGGATGTCGGCCCTCGGTCCGGGCGGCCTGACCCGCGAGCGTGCGGGGTTCGAGGTGCGCGACGTGCATTACACGCACTACGGGCGGCTCTGTCCGATCGAGACGCCGGAAGGCCCGAACATCGGGCTGATCTCCTCGCTCTGCATCCATGCGCGCGTCAACGAATTCGGCTTCATCGAGACGCCGTACCGGAAAGTCAAGAACGGACGGGTCGGTGACGACATCGAGTTTCTGACCGCCGAGCAGGAGGACAGCCACATCATCGCGCAGGCGAATGCCGCGGTTGACGGACGGGGGAGCTTCCAGGGCGACCGCGTCAAGGCGCGGTACCAGGGCGATTTCCCGGTCGTGAAGCCCGAGGAGCTTCAGTATATGGACGTCGCGCCGAACCAGATCGTGAGCGCGGCCGCGGGTCTTATCCCGTTCCTCGAGCACGACGACGCCAACCGTGCCCTGATGGGATCGAACATGCAGCGCCAGTCCGTGCCGCTCCTGCGCCCGGACGCCCCGCTGGTGGGGACCGGTCTGGAGGAGAAAATCGCGCGCGACGCTCGTGCGCTGATCGTCGCCGAACGGAACGGCATGGTGGAATATGTCGACGCCCAGCGGATCATTGTGGTATACGATATCGACGAAAACAGCACCGAGGCGCTCATCTCCTTCGAGGACAAGAGGCGTGTCGAGTACCGCCTGACGAAGTTCTTCCGGACGAATCAGGACACCTGCATCAACCAGCGGGCGATTGTGAAGCCGGGAGACCGGGTCAAGAAGGGAGACGTCCTGGCTGACGGATCCGCGACGGACGGCGGCGAGCTCGCGCT
>DAIUKN010000259.1:0-4850 GCA_036848195.1 Bacteroidota bacterium | reverse complement strand
CCGAGGAAGAGGTCCGCACCGGCGTCGATCACCGCATGGGCGAACTGCCTCGTTCTGCGCGACGGGTTATCCGCATATTCGTCGCCGCCGTGATAGCTGACAATCAGCAGGTCAAGCGAATCTCTCCAGGCACGAATCTTTGGCAGAAGGACCCCCGTGTCCGCATCTGCCACGTAGCGTTTCCACCCGTCCCCCTCCCGATTCATGATGCCCGTACAGGCGAAAAGGCCGACCCGGATGCCGCGGCGGAGAAGCAATGCCGGGCCGTGCAGGCGACTGCTGTCTGGCGAGGTGCCGGCATATGCGATCCCTGCCGAATCAAGATTTCGCATCGTCTCCCCGCGAGCCCGGAGGCCGTAATCCAGCGCATGGTTATTCGCCGTGGAAACCAGGTTCACGCCGGCCCGTTTCAGCGACCAGGCTCCGGCGGGCGGACCGGTGAAAACCAGGTTGTAATCGGGATCCTGTGTCTCGCCCTTCTGTTCCGATAGATTCGATTCCAGGTTGGCGAATACGACGTCATATGTCGCGAATGTATCGGATACTGCAGCGAACGGATACGCCGTATCTCCGGCGAGAATTGCCTGTCCAACCGCTCGGCCGAGATTGACATCCCCAACCGCCAGGATCCTCAGGTGGCCTGAAATCCGGCTCCCCGGTTCAACCAACGGCAGGCTTGAGGTCCGCTGTTGCATCGCACCGTCTGCTGGTCTGAGCGCGGCGCTCAGGAAGAGAGCGACGAATCCCAGGAGTCCGACTACTGAAACCAGACGAGATGTCACGTCCACCCCCCCGGTCAGCTTCTGATGCTGAACAAGAGAACTACAGCCACGGCGATCGCTCCGAGAAGAACCAGGGGTTCAACGAGACCCGAGAAAAAACCTTCCGGCGGAACGGCCCCCTTCGTCATGAGGAGTCCCGGTGTTTCCAGGCTTTCAATCTGGGATATGCCGATCACGTCAGCTCGCTCCTCACTCCATTCCCTCATCGAAAGCAGTGAACCGGTCAGCCGGTCAACAATTTTCCCTCTCAGTGTGAGTTTCACCGTCCGGTCAACAACACGCTGGCCGAGGAAACCGTCCCTTCGGGGGTTCGCATAGGCGACGCGGGCGTCCGCGACTCCAAATTCCGCTGCCACAGCCGAGTCGCCAGGAGATCCCATAAGGTTGAAGCCTTTTCCCCGAAACGCTCTGTTCAACTCGTGCTCAATCGCCCAGGCGTTCTCGCGGGGCGTGACTACGACAGCCACCGACCTGCCGTTGGCAAGTGAAAGGGTCAACACGGCCAGCTCCCCGATTTGCGCGGCGAGTGACTGAAATATTCGCAGATTCGTAGGGGTCGACCCGACCGAATCCTGGGCCAGGGCAGGGGCGAGCCCACCCCGCACCGCGATCGCAAGAGCGATCAAAATCGCCGTTCTACGCGTAAATGCCACGCACTTTTAATGTTTTTGCGACTTTGTCGATCGCAAGGACATAGGCTCCGATTCTCAAGGTCACTTTGTGCTTTTCCGCAACGGCATAGACCGTATCAAACGCTGTCCGCATCAACCGCTCGAGACGCCTGTTGACCCTCTGAAGAGTCCAGAAGTACCCGACTCGATCCTGAACCCACTCGAAATAAGAAACAGTCACTCCTCCAGCGTTGGCGAGAATGTCGGGGATCACCAGAACCCCTTTCTCCTGCAGGATCGGGTCGGCCCCGGCCGTGGTCGGCCCGTTCGCCCCCTCAGTGATGATCCTCGCGTGAATCTTACGCGCAATTTCTGGCGTGATCTGGTCTTCCTTGGCTGCCGGGACAAGCACATCACACTGCGCGGTCAGCAGCTCCTCTTGTGTTAAAGAATCCCCGTCCTTCCATCCGTCGAGTGTACGGTTCTTCCGGACATACGCAATCGCCGCTTTGACGTCGATACCGTTCTTGTTGTGGTATGCACCACTGATATCGCTGAGGCCCACGATCCGGCACCCCTGCTCCTGAAGGAGCTCCGCAGAGACAGAGCCCACATTGCCGAATCCCTGAACGACAACAGTCGCTTTCCGCGGATCCATGCCGAGCCGGTCAAGACCTGCGAGAGTCGTGACCATGACTCCCCTTCCCGTTGCCTCGCGCCTGCCGAGAGAACCCCCGATAATCAACGGTTTTCCGGTGACGACCGCGTTTTCTGTCTTTCGAGTGTGCATACTGTATGTATCCATCACCCACGCCATGGTCTGCTCATCGGTGCCCATGTCGGGCGCAGGAACATCTTTGTCCGGGCCGAAAACGTCGATCAGATTTGCGGTGTACCGTCGCGTGATTTTCTCGATTTCGACACGCGTCAGCTTCGACGGATCACAGCGGACACCCCCTTTTGCACCTCCGAAGGGGATGTTCACGACGGCACACTTCCATGTCATCCAGGCAGCCAGTGCCTTCACTTCGTCCAGCGTTACGTCAGGGGCGTACCGGATACCCCCCTTGGAGGGTCCCATGACATCATTGTGAATAACACGATACCCTTCAAAGACCTCGATGGTTCCGTCGTCCATCTGAATGGGGATGGAGACGATATGCTGACGCACCGGAGTCTTGAGGTACTCGTACACGCCTCGTTCAAGACCCAGGATTTCCGCAGCGACATCAAACCTCCGCATCATCGATCCGAGCGGTTGCTCCTTGTCGATGACCGGTGCGGGTTCCTTATACTGATGAACCGTGTGTGTGTCCATAGTTCTTAAACCTACGAAACAAGGGGTTGATATTCAAGAAAAGTGAAGTGGCGGATCGTATCTGCGTTCCGCCGCCTCAAATGAGTCGGAGAATCTCGTCCTCGATCGGTCAGGCGAGAACATCGCCACCCTCTGTCGCCTGAGATTTCTTCCCGAACCAGCCCTTCTTGTACAGGATGCCGATGGGGATGATCACGCAGTAGCCGAGGACGAGCAGGATGGGTGCCACGACAAGCGGCAGAAATCCTTCGATTGATCCTTCCAGCATCGCCAGATATCCCGCCACAATCACCGCGAGACCGATCCCAAGGATGATGAAATTCTCCCGCCCGAGGGGAAGGTGATCGTCCTTCCCGGGCTTCTTTCGTTGTTGTTTCCGGATTGCCTTTGCCACGAGAGCCGCCTCCTTAATGGTGGATCATGAACCCCTTGAAAAAAAAAGCCCAGCGTTGGGGGGAACGCCGGGCTCGACCAGAGATCGTACAACAGTCAGGGGAGAAACTGTCGTAATGGTCAAGGTCAAATTTAGACAAATCCTGGTCATTGTCAAGTCCAAATTTACAGCCCCCATTTCAGGCACCCCCTGTGTCCTACACAATGGACGGAGCCCCTTGAATGACCCCGTCCGTGATGCGGACGACCCGGTCGGCCTGGTTGGCCAGGGCCTCATTATGCGTCACAACGATGAAAGTCTGGTCCATTTTCCTGCTGAATTCCCAGATTAGCTTATGGAGGAGCTGGGCGTTTTCGCTGTCGAGGTTCCCTGAGGGTTCGTCGGCCAGGATGACGCTGGGGGAGTTCATCAGGGCCCTGGCGACCGCCACCCTCTGCTGTTCTCCGCCGGAGAGTTTCGGAGGCCGTTGATCGGCCCGCTGTTCCACGCCGACTTCCCGGAGGAGTTCCATCGCCCGGCTTCTCACCTCGGAGATCTTCTTCCCGAGAATGAGCGCCGGCATGGCGACGTTTTCGAGCGCCGTGAATTCCGGCAGAAGATGGTGAAATTGGAACACAAAGCCGATTCGCTGATTTCGGAACCGGGCGAGTTCTTCTTCACCGAGATCGAAAACATTTACACCCTCGTAGTGAACGGTGCCCGACGTCGGACGATCGAGCGTCCCGATGATGTGAAGGAGTGTGCTTTTCCCCGCTCCTGAGGCGCCGACGATGGCAACGATTTCCCCTTTCGTGACCCCGAGCGTGACGCCTCGGAGCACGACGAGCTTTCCGTCCTTCTCCTCGCCAGAGACAAAAGTCTTCGTCACGGCGTTGACGGAGATGATATGTCGGTCAGGATTGTCCACCATCGTGTCTCTCACTCCCATCGGATGGCCTCCACAGGGAGGAGAAGTGCGGCTCGTCGCGCGGGGTAGAGAGAAGCAAGGGTGCTGAGGAGCATCGAAGCCACCGATACCGCGACGAAGTCCGTCCAGCGAACCTCCACCGGTAGGGCCGGGATAATGTACACCGTTGGATCGAGCGGGAACAACCGGTACGTAATCTGGAGCCAGCAGACGACGAGCCCAATGCCGGCACCCATCAGCGTTCCCAGAAGACCGACGAGGATACCCTCGAACATGAACAGTCGGGTAATGCTCCGGCGCGTGGCCCCGATGGCCTTGAGAACACCGATGTCGCGCCTCTTCTCGATGACACCCATCGTCAGTGATCCGAGAACGTTGAACGTCGCGACTCCAACGATCAGGCAAAGGATTATGTATGCCGACCAGCGTTCGATCTTCATGACCGAGTAGAGGTCACGGTGAAGGTCGTACCAGGTGGAGACGGTGAACTCAGGTCCCAGAATCGGCTTCAGTTTCCTCTGGACAGCCTCGGCATCATCGATCGAATGGAGCCGTATCTCGATGCCGTTCACGCCGGTCGGGACCTGGAAAAGGGAACGCGCGGCGTCGATCGAAATGTAGGCGTAGTGTGCGTCATAATCCTTGTTGTTCGAATCGTAGATGCCGGCCACTGTGCACGTGCGCGTGAGTGGCTGGCTGAACTGCGTCATCATGGCGTCAACTCCGACCGGACTGACCACGGTCAACTCCGACCCGACGGTCGTTCCCATCCGGTCGGCAAGCGTCAATCCCAGCACGATGCCGGCCGATCCGGGTGTTTCTTGAAGGGCAAATTTCC
>DAIUKN010000258.1:0-4860 GCA_036848195.1 Bacteroidota bacterium | reverse complement strand
GCCGGAGAATTTCGGATTGCGGTAGAAATCCCCGGTCAGAAAGAAGTTCCCCTTTGCGCGGTACTTCTTCAGCACTCTCCGGATTGTTTCGCCTCCGTCGCCAAATTCATGCCCTGTGAAGACAAGGAAAAGCTCCTTCCGGGTCGTGTCCATTCTCACGATCCCGCCGTTATCCGTCACGCGGTTCAGCTTGGCGCGCCCGCTCATTCCGTCGCCCTGGAGGGCTGAAAGCGCATAGGTCAGGGAAGCTGTTCCATCCATGGTCGGTTCGTCGGTGGAATAGTCGCCCCAGTCATCGTGGTAAACAGCAAGATCAGACTGGAACTCCCTGAACGGATCCTCCTTGGAGAGCGTGACACCTTTGAGGCTCCTGAAGATCGACGCATAGACGGGGCCGTCGACGAGCCCGCCGTCGATTGCGAATCCGTACACGTGCGACAATGACGAGTGTGGGTCCTTCGGAGAAACCCCCGACCGGGGGAGCCCGACGATCATGCTCGTCCCCCACGGGTTGCACCCGAACAGCCAGTCACGAAGTGATGCCTCCATCGCACTGAACGTCGTGTCTCCCGAGAGTTCGCGATACAGTCGGGCCTGCGTCAGTGCAGCCGCAACGAGATTGTTCGAACACCAGATGTAGGGGACGCCAAAGAGGAAGGGATTTGATTTCCCCCGATCGTAGACCTTCTCGAGCCCCGTCTTCATGAAGCCGAGGAACCTTCTCCGCTCGGTTCCCGTTGTCGCAAGGTAGTAGTGGCCAAGGTTGACGAAAGGATACCATTGGTAGTGATGGGCGCTGTCTGCCCCCATCCACGGAGTGACCTGCTCCTGTGCCCCGTACCGGGCCCCTTCCGCCAGGAACCCGGAGTCGGGAAAGAGGGGCTGAAGCTGGGTGGCGGCGAGTTCCACATCATCCACCCAATTCTCCTCCTCGTAGAAGTAGGGTGAGCGGCAGGGTGCCGTTTGGCAGACCCCCGGATACTCCCTCGCAACCTGCATAGCCTCGAGAGATTTCTGCTTCAGCTGTTCGGCATATGGCTTATCGAAATGTGCCAGGAGCCGGGACCCCATCGCGAAGGCGGAGGCGAACTTTCCGGCCGTCGACGCAATGCCGGTGGTCCTGTTCTTGTACCCGTAAATCCCCTGCGGCTTTCCCGTGCAGAAATAGACCGGTCGCTGTCGTCCACGCCCGTAGTCCACGGTGTCCAGAGTCGGCAGGCGAAATCCGCGGTGGTCACGGTCAGCGGCAATCTGGTTGAACAGCATTCCCTTCGCCGGGTTCATCTTCAGGAGCCAGTCGAGTCCCCAGCGTGCCTCGTCGAGGATATCAGGAATACCGTTTGGGCCGGGAAGTCCGTTACGTTGGTGGTGGTCCGAAAACGATGCGGGGTTCCGCTCATAGGCAAAGAGCATCTGAACAATCGCGTTCGCAGACGTCGTAACATACTGGAGGTAGTCCGACGCATCGTGCCATCCACCGGAGACGTTCAGGAACGTTGAATCCAGGCTCGGATGATAGATGACGAATCCGTCGTTCGTGTGACACGAATCTTTCAGGAATGGATTGAACCCGCTCCGCTGCTGGCGCATGTACCGGAGGAGAAAATCAGCCGATCCATCGTAGACGTCGTTCGCGATCCTGAACGAAGGCGACCTTGCGGAACCGGCTTGCACGTAGTACGCTCCTGCCTCAGCCAGTGCGGAAAAGTCGAGACGGTACGAGCTGCGGAACGAAGCGTATGCTCCCGTAGCGACGGGTCGTGCTGAACTCCAGACAACCTCATCAGTGAGGGCGTCTCTCACCTCGAAGGACGTCAGCGGATGCAAGGAGTCTTTGCTTACCATGACGGCAACCTTCTCCGAGAGGGGAAGGTAGCCCAGTTGGTTGATGCGAATCCAGGATTGCCCAAGGAGCGGAGTCCCGGCGGCCCATGCAAGGAGAAGAAGCAGTACGGTTTTAGGCATGAATGATCGGGGCGGACTGTCAAAAAGGGGTCAGGAAGATCTGAGGGACGATCCCGTACCCGGGGGAGGATGCGATCTCCCTACGCGCCGCTATCGCCGGCAGGGGATCCCGTTACGCCGTCCGGTCTTAGATTACCGCGCTTCTCTTCCGGAGTCGAGAGCCAGTCGACCCATTTCAGAAGCTGGTCGATCGGAGCGCCTTTGCGGTAGAACGCATCCCGTCGTGGATCCTTCGCCGCACCGGCAGTGTACGAATCATCGTACCCGGAAATGAAGAGGAACGGCATCTTCTCCAGCTCAGGGGTAGACCGGACCGCGCGGTGGAATTTCAGGCCGTCCATCACCGGCATGTAGATGTCAGATATCACCAGATCGACCTTGAAGCTTTTTAGCTTTCCCAGTGCTTCTTCACCGTGGCGGGCCATAACCACATCCCATCCCTCGGTCATGAGAATATTGCGCAGGGCAAGCTTGTAGTCCTCCTCATCGTCAACAATCAGAACTGTCATCGATCTGCCTTTGGCGTGGTAGGCGTTCTCTCTTTCATTGAAGTTGCACAAATCACATGCCTTAGTCAAGGGGAAGCCCTCGACCGAACTGATGCCGGGCGTTTGAAATCGATGAGAGTTTTGCCCATATTAGTTGAATAACGACTCTCTGGAGCGACCGATGTCAACACATTCTTCCCCTTTCACTTCCCATGATGACGAGATCCATCTCGGAGTGCCGGAAACACTGCAATACCGGAAGGAGGGTCATCTATTGCTTCGCAACGTAGCTTCACCGTCGGCAATCGGGACGTACCGGCCTTACATCCGGGAGGTCGTGCGCGAAAAAGCGGGGCAAAACGACTCCCAGGGGAGGATCGAGGATTACAGCAGCCACTTTACCCAGGTCACGAATGTCTGGCGACTGAACGAGCAACTTCGCCGGTTTATCTTCGCGCGGCGTTTCGCGCACATCGCAGCTGATTTGATGGGAGTTGACGCGGTGCGGCTCTACCATGATCAGGCGCTCTTCAAGCCAGCTGGTGGGAGGGCAACACCGTGGCACCAGGACCAGTTCTACTGGCCTCTGGACACGCAGCACATGATCACCATGTGGATGCCTCTTATCGATGTGACCGAAGAGATGGGGACGATGCTCTTTGCGAGCGGTTCGCACCTCGAAGGGCCGTTGGTCAACCGGGCGATATCCCAGGAATCCGACGCCGAACTCGCAAGGCTTGTCAAGGAAAGGCGATATCCGGTGGTGAGCTACGCCCTGAACGCTGGAGATGCGACATTTCACTCAGGATGGACCGTCCATGCCGCGCATTCCAACAGGAGCGCGATACAACGGGAAGTGATCACAGTGATATATTACGCCGACGGCGCCAGGATTCTTGAACCTGATTCGGAGTTCCGACGAGTCGACATGGAGGTTTTTCATCCCGGTCAGAAGCCGGGGGATGTAGCCGCTAGTCCGCTCAATCCGCTCCTGTATTCCCGTAGCTGAAGCCACGGCGGGGGATCCCGAGGCCGGCCGCGCTACCATTTCCACAAGAAATCACCTATATTCCCTAAACTTCCAGCTCTTGCGCGTACCGAGAAACAGACCTTTGATGACACCCCGAGAACGATGGCTCGCGCTCTTCGCCAGAGAGCAGCCAGATCGAGTTCCAACAGACTACTGGGCGACCGACGAAGTAACCGAGCGACTCCAGCGGGAGCTCGGCTGCGCGACAATCGAGGAGCTCTATTCCAGACTTCGGATTGATGGTGTCTTCCGGATCGAAGCACCACGACTGCACGACAATCACCCTGACGACCCGGAAGCAGACATCTGGGGGCTGCGGCGTGCGGTCGTCGATTACGGCGGAGGTGTGTACAGGGAATTCTCCAACCACCCCCTCGCCCACGTCACCACCGTCGAGGAAGTCCATGCCCACTCCTGGCCGAGCGCCGAGGACCATGACTTCGAAGCATTCAGGAAACTGATAGCCGAGGCCCCCCCGCACCGCCTCGTGCGCACGGGGGAGTTCGAGCCCTACCTGCTCTATTGTGCGATGCGGGGCATAGAGCAGGCGATGATGGACCTGATCATTGAGCCGGAGATCGCCCACGCGGCCCTGGACCACATCTTCCGGTACTACTACGATCTCAACCAGCGTCTATTTGAAATCGGGAAGGGCCGTATCGACGTCACCTACCTTGCGGAAGACCTTGGCGGGCAGAGCGCTCTCCTTTTCAGCCTCGCTCAGATCCGGACGTACTTTCTCCCGAATCAAAAGCGGATGGCCGACCTTGCAAAAAGCTACGGCATCCACATTTTCTATCACACCGACGGCGCTGCGCGAGAGATTATCCCGGACCTCATCGACGTTACCGGAATCGAGGTGCTGAACCCGATTCAGTGGCGCTGCCCCGGGATGGAACGGGAAGATCTTGTCCGTGACTTCGGGGGACGGCTCATTTTCCACGGAGCCATGGACAATCAACAGACTCTCCCCTTTGGAACGGTGGAGGACGTCCGGGACGAAGTCCTTGAAAACCTCACGATCTTCTCCGGCACCCGCTGGGTCTGCGCACCGTGCCACAATCTTCAGTCCGTGACGCCAACGGAGAACATCATTGCGATGTATGAAACGATTGACCGCGAGGGCAGATTTTAGCATAGAGACCGAGCCTTTGGACACCACTCATCATTCAGCAGGAGGCAGAGACTTATGGAAGACCTGAAGAAGCTACACGACGCCATCCTCAACGGAAACTTCAAGCAAGCGCGAGAGGTTACAGAAAGAGCTCTCGCTGAAGGTGCTGACCCCCAAACGCTCGTTCAGGAGTATATGATTCCCGCCATGGATGAAGTGGGGCGTCGGTACGAAGCCAATGAGTATTTCGTTCCAGAGCTCCT
>DAIUKN010000257.1:0-4861 GCA_036848195.1 Bacteroidota bacterium | reverse complement strand
GCCAGCATTACGTACATCCAGAATGCCGACGTGATCTTCCGGATTACGTTGGACATACAGTGGCTTGAGACGCAGCTTCCCTCAATTAATCTCGCAGCTGGCTATCTGGATTCGCTGACAACGGACAAAGGTGCCGTAAGGGGTGGGGGCTACTACGTCGAACGACCCACGCGGATCGAGTCAGACGGCGTAACACAGTGCTATGCTGTGGATGCCCTGCGTCGCGTAGCAGCCCTGAATCGCATTGCACTATCTGAGGAGAAGGCGAAGCAATATGACCGGCTGGCCGATCGCATTCAGCGGCATTTCGCAACTGTGTTCTGGGTCAACGATCATTTCGCAGAGTATCTCCACCCGCAACGCGGAGTAGTTGCCAGTCATGGGCTGACAGACGTAGACTGGGCCGCGATCGCGACCGGGGTTGCCACTATCGAACAGCAAGCAGTCCTCTGGCCGAAGCTGAAAGTTGAGAACCGGTTCCACTACGGCGGGATGCCCACGGGCCTTGCCACGCAGCCGGAAACATATGAGGCGTGGGAATTTACAACCCATGACCGCTACGACCTGGCGGCTATGGGCAGGGTTTGGTACCTGGAGGCCTGGGCCCGTTGGCGCATGAAAGATGCACAGGGCCTCCTCGATGGGCTCCACAAGGTCAGTCAGGTTGGCCGTGAGAACGGCTACTCCTGGCGCGAACGCTATCAGCCAGACGGGAAGGGGGGCGTTCGTGCAGCAGGTCCCGACACCTACTGTGAGTACCCGGCAAATCTCATACGCATTGTGCAGCGCTTCCTCCTGGGCGTGGACTTCAGGCTGGATGGCTCGGTAGTGATGGCCCCGGTGGCAACCAGCGAGTTCTGGCATAAAGGGTTCGGCCAAACGCTGGCCTGGCACGGTAGGAGCGTGCGGTACAGAATGACGCTCGACAGGGTCGAGGGAACCTATGCGGGTAGTTCGCCCCAACGCATTGGAGTGCGGTTGCCGCCACGTCCCGGCTCCACCCTGATCCGCGCCAGCATCAACGGGCGTCCCGTGCCGGCTGTTCAAGAGGATGAGCTGACCTTTATCACTCTCCCGGCAACCCTGGCGGATGAATCTTGCCGGTTCGAGATTGTGCGGTAATTGAACCGAAGCGGCCGGCCCCCTGGTCTCCCCGCCAGCCCGATAAATTTCATGAATCCCGCTGCTATTCGAGTTGTGATTCTGCATTGGGCGCCTTGAGGTGCCACCTCCATTTGAACTAACCCCCTAGACGAGATTCAAGGAATATTTATAGGCTCTTCGTAATGTATGGTGGCACGGTGGACTCTGAAATATCAAACCCGAGTCTTAGTATCTCGCCATGAATTCCTGGCGCCCCCCGGAGAGGGATTTCACTGGTAGTCTGCTTGATCAGATCGATCTATTCTTGTGGTTCTCCGATGGCAGATGTATCTTGCGTGCGCGCTCGTCCCCCAAAATGAACTCTTCCTCTGAGGAGTCTGTCGCCGTGAATCCCTTCCGCACTTTCCCCCCTGCACCCCCGTCTCTTTGCCGACTGTACGCTCCCGCTCTGCTTGCCCATCTTCTTTTTGTAACGCTCACGGTGTGTGCAGCGGCGACCACCTCTGTCCGCCTTGTTGTCCACAGGCCGGCGGAGAAGACTATTACGCTGACCGATGGGGCCGGGCAGCTGACATTGGTGCTGGACTATGCGCAGGGAGCAACACTTCGGGAGGTCTATGCCGGCGGAGATGAAATCCTTGGTCAGGGCGGATTGGTGTGGACCGGCGGGGAGGTGGGAGACACTGCAATGTCGTCACTTGTGTCGACGCCACCGGTCGTTGCCTGCACGGAATCCGGCGCGACAGTTGCCGGCATCCGGCCGGGCGGGTCGACATCTGCGATGGAAGAACGATGGTTCTTCTTTCCGCGCCCCCGGGGCATCCAGTGGCGCATCGAACGGACATACCATGAAGCCGTTGAGCTTCATCAAGTCCTGACTCCCTGCTGGGAGTTCCAGCCTTTCTCCCGATGGACGGGAGCGCTCCTGGGAACGGGGGGCGTAGCATGGTTCAGACTGTTTGACACATCAGGAGCGACGTACGGCGTTCACACAGACAGGATCACGCTCTGGAGAAACGACAAACCTTTTGCGCTCCGTATTGCTGCGAGCTCTCCCACCGGCGATCAGGTGGCCGTTCGCCTGAGCAGAGAACGCGATAGCGTACTGTCCATCGGTTGGAGCGTCACGGATCGGGAATTGGGGTACCGGTACGACCAGGGGACTCGCCGGAGAAGATTTCTCACCCGCCGGACCGATGTCTGGACCCCCGTGACTCAACAACAAGAAACGGTGACGGTGGACTTCGACATCACGTCGCTGAATTTTCGTGACGAGTACGGTCTGGGAGATATCACGCATTTCCGACAGGCATCGCTCGAGGCCTTTTGTCAGACGGTTTCCCGCATCGGAGTGATCGATGCCGGACTCCACGGATCCAACAGCTGGCGCACCCCGTACGGCCCGGTCTGCCTGCACGAACCGTTCATCGCGCAACTCGGGCTCATCATGCAGGACCCCGACTATTGTCGTTCGTACCAACGAACATTGGACGGATACCGCGATCACGCCATTGAACCTGACGGGCGGGTGAAATCGCGTTGGGCCTACACCTGCGAGGATGCCATGCCCGGAACGTGCGACAGCCTCGGCTTCTATGAAGCCCAGTGGGGTTATTTGATGGACTCCAACCCAGATTATGTCACAAACGTCGCCGAGCTGTTCGACTTCACCGGTAATTGGCAATGGCTTCGAGGCCAGAAGAGCTCCTGTGAGCGCGTCCTGGAGTACATGCTCAGGAGGGATAGTGACGGGGACGGCCTCGTCGAGATGATGACCGATAACCACACGGATGCCAAGGGTTCCGACTGGATCGACATTATCTGGGCTGCACACGAGAATGCCTTTGTCAATGCCAAAACGTACAATGCTCTCATGCTATGGGCCTCGTGTGAGGAGCTTCTGGCTGACCAGCCATCCGCCCGGCGTTATCGGGATGCCGCTGCGCGCCTGAAGAAGTCTTTCAACCGGTCGACAGCCAAGGGAGGTCTGTGGGACAAGAAGAACCGCTGGTACGTCCATTGGCGCGACAAAGACGGGTCCATTCATGGCAACAATCTTGTAACATTCGTGAATTTCCAGGCAATTGCATACGGAGTGTGCGATGACCCGAACCGGAGGAGGGCGATCCTGGACCGGATAGAGCGGGAGATGCAACGGGAAAACCTCTTCTTCTGGCCGATCTGTCTCTATTCGTACGCGCGGGGGGAAGGACTCTCCTGGCAGTGGCCTTTTCCGAACTATGAGAACGGTGACATCTTCCTGTCGCTGGGAGAAGTTGCGACAAGGGCGTATGCCGGATACAAACCATCAGTCGCGGTGAAGTATGTAGAGAGGTTGTTGGCGCAATACGAACGTGACGGACTCGCGTTCCAGCGCTATCGGCGTACCGATCAGAAAGGAGCGGGAGACGACATCCTCGCGGGAAACGCCCTCGGCGTTGTTGGGTTGTTCCGGAATGTCTACGGCATCCAGCCCAAGTATAACCGCCTGTACATCGAACCGCATATAACCCCGGACCTCTACGGCACGCGCCTGGACTATCGCCTGCGCGGCCAGAAATACCAGATCACTTACGACAGCGCCGGCACTTTGGTGACTACAGGGAACACGACGATTCGTTGCCGGGAGGCGTTTGGGATCAATAGTTCGAAATCCTCGATTGAGTTCTTCTTCGGAAGGGTTGCGACGCCGGCGATGACCTTGGGAGAGCCATCAGGAACACTTCTTGTGACGGTTGAAGCGTGGCAGCCGCGCAGGAAGGCATGGACTGCGATGGGAGGCGAGACAGAATACCGGATCGGGAACCTCAAACAGGGGGCGGTGTTCCACCTTCTGGTTGACGGGAAGAGGGAAATGGAGCTCTCATCAGATGCCGCCGGCACGGTTGTGTTTCGGTCGAAGGTGGGTCGGCCGGGAAGAACGCGGTTTGTGTTGACCGGGGAATGACCCGAGAGGGTTGTCGGTTGCAATTTGTCTGATCAGGTTGATTTGCACCCGTGTGATCTTCGGTCTGCCCAAAGAGAGGTGCCGATTTCGGTCTGAATGTACTATCTTGGTGTTTGAGCGGAGTTGTGACGAGGCAGAGCCATCAGATTTTCCTTGGTTCAATCCCCTTGGCAATGACACGTCGAGAACGATTAATGGCAACTTTACGCGGCGAACCGGTAGACCGGCCGCCGGTGAGCTTCTACGAGATCGGCGGGTTCCGGATAGATCGGTTCGATCCCGATCCCTACAACGTCTATAACTCGCCCGACTGGCAACCGCTGATAGATCTCGCCGAGGAACAGACGGATATAATCCGTTTGATGAGCCCGGTGCGGGACCGCTCGATTGACCCGACGGGTTCAGAGATCGGCGGGCGCTGGCATGAGTTCTTCCAGGAAGATTCGCAGGACGACGGCGAGACACGGATTACACGCACGCAGTTGACCGTCGCCGGCCGTACACTCAAACAAGTCACGAAACGCGAGCGACAGATAAACACCGTGTGGACCGTCGAGCCTCTGCTCAAGAACGCCGCCGACGTGGAAGGATACCTTACGGTGCCGGACGATGCGTTCACGGAGCGGATCGATACCGCACCGCTCGAAGCCGAGGAAGTGGCGCTCGGAGACCGGGGAATCGTGATGGTGGACACGGAAGACCCGCTCTGCGCGGCGGCGGCCTTGTTGAGCATGGAGGATTACGTAGTGCTGGCGTTTACCAAACCTGAGTTGTTCCACCAGCTTCTCGAGAAAATGGCGCGTCGCATAC
>DAIUKN010000256.1:0-4870 GCA_036848195.1 Bacteroidota bacterium | reverse complement strand
GCCAGGTTTGGCTCCAGCTCGACAGATTTTCGCACGGATTGCACGGCACCATTCCAGTTCCACTCCAACCAGGCCCTCCGAACGCCGATCATGTAGTGCACCTCCGCAAGCGAAGAATCCAGTGCAAGCGCTTTCGCTTCTGCCCACTCGCCTTCCCTGGCTGCAACACTCATCGGGACGAAGCCCATTTGCGCCCGGCCGCCCCACACCAGGGCGATGCCCCCATAGGCCGGAGCATACGTGGAATCGATCTCGGTTGCGCGCGTGTAGTACTGCAGGGCCATCCCCATCGCCTCCCGGGTGAGTTTGTAGAAGAAAAAATTTCCCTTCAGATAGGCCTCATAGGCCTGGGGGTTGACAGGCTTTTCCTGCGTAAGGAGATTTTTTTCCGTTTGTGTAAGCGTCACCTGAACCTGGGCCGCGATTGCCTTCGCGACTTCCCCCTGCAAGGCAAGCAGCCCGGTGAATTCGCGTGAGTACTCCTCTGCCCAAAGGTACTTGTTTGTCAACGCATCGATGAGCCGGATCGTGATCTTCACATGGTCCGCTAAACGGAGCACCGACCCTTCCAGAACGTACGACACCCCCAGTTCGGAACCAATCTCAGATGCTGATTTGTTGGCTCCCCTGTACCTCATCGCGGACGACCTCTGGATCACGCGCAGGCCGTTGATCCGGGCCAAGCTCGTAATCAGGGCATCAGTCATTCCGTCGGTAAACCACTCCTGGCCGCCATCGTGGGTGATGTTCTCGAGCGGCAGGAGAACAATCGGGACCGGTCCCGGACCATGAACTCCCCGCAACAGAAAATACACGGTGACGGCGATCAGGACGATCGCCACAGGTAGAATCCTTGCCGCGATCTTCCTCTGGCGTCTCCCCAGGCGGCCAAAGATTGCTTTACCCCGCCGGCCCTCCGCGCGTTCTCCCGATTCGGCCTCAAGGTCAGCACAAAGCGCTTCAACGGTCTGGTAGCGCCGTGAAGGATCTTTCGCTATCGCCCGCTGGATGATCTGATCCAGCCTACTCGGGACTTCCGGCCGGATCTTCGTCACGAATTCCGGCGCTTCGTTCAAGATCCGATATATCGCCGCTTCTTCATACTCCGCTGCAAAGGGATGCCGTCCGGCGAGCATCTCGTACAAAACCAGCCCCATCGCCCAGATGTCAGTCCGCTGATCCACCGGCTCACCGTGTGCCTGTTCGGGCGACATGTACGCCGCCGTGCCAGGTGTCGAGTCTTCCCTGGTCAACAGGGTCCGCCCACTCAGCTTGGCCACACCGAAGTCCACGATCTTGGCCACGCCGTTGGAGGTGATCAGGATATTGGCCGGCTTGATGTCGCGGTGGACTATGCCGTGCTGGTGAGCCGTGGAGAGACCCTTGGCCACTTGAATGGCGATGGTGACGGCCTCATCGATTTTGAGAGGGCCCTGTTCGATCTTCTTCTTGAGCGTCTCCCCTTCAAGATACTCCATGCAGATGAACATCTGGCCATCGGGGGTCTCATCGATATCGTGGACGACGCAGATGTTGTTGTGCTGGAGGGCGGAGGCGGCCTTCGCCTCATGAATGAATCGCTGCTTAGCTTCGGGATCGCGCGTGAGGTCAGGAGGGAGGAACTTGAGTGCGACGAATCGGTCGAGCTTAACGTCCTGGGCCTTGTAGACAATTCCCATCCCCCCACGGCCGAGATGTTCAAGGATCGTGTAGTGAGAAACCGTCTGACCGATTAGGGAGATCATGACAATTCCGCTCGAGGAGAGAAAACACAAAAGGGCATCCGGGACCTCGCATGGAGGAATATGGGATGCCCTCATCAATGAACTGGTGGCGCTAAGATAGGTGAGAAACGCACAAAAATCAATTCAGCGGGGTGCGGGTTTGGTTTGCAGGGTTTGGTTTGCAGAGCCGAAGACACCTGCCCATGACGCCCTGACGGTAAGAATCGGCTCCTACCTGTCTTCAGCTACAGCGGCTCGTGGCGAACTCGAAGACACCAGTGGTGTGTAACGATTCGCGAAGTGTCTCACTCATCAAGCGGGCATCCGAACACTTCTGGGTGCCCGCTGTTCGTTTTCAGGCGCAAAGCAGGCGCAACAGAGTTCGATACAACCCCTCTACGAGCCTATCACGATTCCCTACGGGTCGATGGACCCTTCGGGATTCGTAGAACGGCTCGCCAACGGCCCATCGGTGTCGTTCCCTTTACCATACAGACTCCTCTGTCTACTGATTGTACTAATGCGGGCATTTCATCTGCATGACCTTCAAGGCTAACACAACAGATGCGCAGGCGACGTCGGAGATCCTATTTCAACAGAA
Organism: Bacteroidota bacterium; assembly: GCA_036848195.1. Taxonomy (GTDB): domain Bacteria; phylum Bacteroidota; class Ignavibacteria; order UBA10030; family UBA6906; genus DAIUKN01. The sequence goes on along the minus strand of DAIUKN010000256.1, from coordinate 2,545 downwards.
TCATCCTCTTTGTAGTAACGAAATCGCCTGCTACCAGCCGGTATAGGTACATTCCACTCGGAAGCCAGCCACCGTCAAACTGAACCGCGTGGGTACCGGCAGGCCTGCTTCCGTTGACTATCGTCGACACTTCTTTGCCGAGCATGTCATAGACTACCAGTGTCACATACGATCCCTTCGGCAATTCGTACCTGATGGCCGTGCTCGGATTGAACGGATTGGGATAGTTCTGACTGAGGAGGAATTCAGTTGGGGTAGCTCCGGCAGATTGCACGCTCACAACTCCCTCACCCGTCAATTTGACGTAATTTACTCCCCTCAACCCGCCCTCAGAGGACCAGAAGTTGTTGCCATAAATCTTGTAAGCAATCGAGTCTCCTTGTCGTAGCGAGTAGACGACTTGTTTGGTATGATAGTACTCCCTGTATGTCGCGTCTCTGTTCACAATCTGATCCCATTTCGCAATCAAGCTGTCTTGAATTCTGAGCTCAATATGAAAAGTGGCCATTATGTTCGTGGCCAGCCAGGATTTCACCTCGACGGTCTTCACTGTCATAGTATTTTGGGCAGCAAATTTGAATGTCTTCCCGTCGGAATAGATGAAGTACTGGGTATTCAGAGCACCAAATTCGTGCGTCTCCACGATCTGTGCAAAGACCGGGGACACGATCACAGATGCGATGCTCACAATAAGGGATATGATGCTTTTCAAGACGTGCCTCCTTCCGTTTCATGATTGCCTTTTAGGCACGATTTCGCCTGCCGGATGCGCAACCGGACGGCTCAAGGGGGCCCCGTGAGTTCCTGCGACGACCCCGTCCGGTTGTAGGCGTAGGGTCAAGGGGAGCCGACTAATGGCCTGAAGATCCATGGCTCTACCTCCACCTATCCTCTCACCCGGCTCCATAGGAATCAAGCAGAATGTGGCGAACGGCATGAATTGCGGGGTGAACGGTCAGAATCGAGGGGCGAACGACAGCAGAATGATACTGACGGGGCTGTTTGATGTCAGCGTCCTATGCAGCAAAGCGCCCGCTGAATGGGGGTTGATCGATGCCAGCAAGGCAGAGAGAGAATCCTCCGGAAACCGTGTCATCCTTTGATGACCCGGCGCAGGAGTTGCTGATACCCCGGCTCACCGCGGAGATCCCAGAGATCAGGATGAATCTTGATCCACACATAGTTCGTGAAACCATTCTGGATGGCGAGGTCCAGTTGATCAAGCGCCTCCGCATACTTCTTGTGGATGGTCAGCAGCTGCGCAAACTCGAAGTGAGAAGAGGTATCCAGGGCGTAACCCCTCTCCCCGGTGCGCCATCCCTCTTCCAGCTGTCCGAGTCGGGATAGGCCCATGCCGAGAGCGATGATGTTTTTGCCGTCGCCTGGCTCTTCATGCACCCGGGCCTCCGCATCTGCGACAAACTGCCGGAAGTATTTTGTGGCACGCGCTTCGTCGCCGGTCAGCCTATAGAGGAGACCCAGCTGGTACTTCGCCCAGGATTCTGTGGTATCTACTTCCAGGGCCTTCTCCAGTGGGGCCATAGCTTCCTTGTACCGGCCCAACATCCGGAACGTATCGCTCAACCGGAAGAGAGCGATGGTATACCGGGGATTTGCCTGTGCAACCTTCTGGAACGCCGCAACTGCCGCTTCCAGGCTATCCTTGCCAACAAGGGCATACCCGAGGTTGTCATAGGCGGAGACCTGCCCGGGGTCACGGGCGATCTGTTTCCTGCTCCAGAGGATTGCAGAATCCATTTCGCCGGTGCGGTATACGTAGATCATCTGAAGGGAGCTGTTGGCCAGGTACATTGACGGGTCGCACCGCAGCGCTTCTTTGTATTCTGTCGCGGCATCCCGGTACTGGTGGCGCTCGAAATAGAGATAGGCGAGGTTGTTGTGAGCCGCAGCATCATCAGGATAGCGGGTGAGGAAGTCGCCATAGATTCCCATTGCTTTGCTAAAGTTCTTCTCAACTGACCGGGCATGAAACGCGAGAATCTTGTAGCGCTCCTTCTCTGTGAGCCCGTCGAGGTGGAGGATCGCTTCTGCCAGAAGTCTCTTCCCCGCAGTTGTGTCAAATCGTTCACAATTGAGATTGCCGAGCGACGCACGCGCGGCGGTGAATGAAGAATCGATGGCAAGCGCCGCGGCGTAGTGCCGACGCGCCAGCTCGAAGTTCATTTTGATGTTCTCCTCAATTCCCAGGGAGTACTGCTTCAACGCTTCGAGGGAACTTGTGGTGACTTCCTTCAGCGGCTTCGATCGCCGCTGGACCGAGAAGTATGATTCCCCCAGCACACGTCGGACGGTCCGGCTCATTTCCGTCAGGGACGGCAGGATCTCTTCAACGCTTTCTGCCTCTATGACCCCGGACTTCAATGTGACCCCGTCAGCTGCATTCTCGATCTTCCAGGTGAGCGCGTAGCGGCTGCCGATTTTGCTTATCCCGGGAACAACCAGAAGGGTGAGCCCTTCCCGGAGAGCTATCTCGCGGGCCGCTGCTTCGCCCACCGGCTTCCCATCGAGCATCTTCATCCGGCGC
>DAIUKN010000255.1:0-4880 GCA_036848195.1 Bacteroidota bacterium | reverse complement strand
TTGGCCGCGTGCGCCGCAGCCGGAAGACGCCTGCGATCGTCAGGATATAGAAGACCAGTGCCGCGAATATGACATAATCGAGAAGGTCACTGTACGTTCCCGATAAGCAGAGAAGGGATGCCCAGATAGCCTGAACCGCGAGGGCGATTCCAGGGACGGAGTTTCTGTTGAGTCGTCCTGCGCTCCGGAAAAAGAGACCATCCCTTGCCATGGCATAATACACGCGGGCCCCCGCGAGGATCAGGCCGTTGTTGCATCCGAAGGTCGACACCATGATCAGGAGAGCCATGATCAGTGCCGCAGGTGCACCGAAGATCATCGATGCCGCCGCCGTACCCACTCGATCATTGGCGGCAAACTGGATCCCTCTGCCGATGACATCCGGCGCCTGCGGCGTGCCGCTGAGGGGAAGGACGAGAATGTACGCGACGTTCGCGAGCAGGTAGAGGAGGATCACTGTCGTTGTCCCGAGCGCCAGGCTGAGGGGGATTGTTCTTTTCGGCTCGACGACCTCGCCTGCTATGTACGTAATGTCGTACCAGGCGTCAGCGGAGAAGAGCGACCCGACCATGGCGACGCCGAGAGCGGCAAGGATGCCCAATCCGGCAAGTGGTTCCACAAATTGAACAGTGCCTCCTGCCACGTGCGTCCAGGACGCATTCCAGAAACTCGAGAAGTTCGCGGACACCGCGGCCGTGTTTCTCCCGATCACGATGCCCAGGACAATCAGGAGGAGAAGTGCGGCGGTTTTCGTGATGGTAAAGAGATTCTGGACAATCTTCCCCCCGTGGACACCTCGCGCGTTCACCAACGTCAGGACGATGATGCTTCCGATCGCCACGAGTTGTGCCGCGCTGATGTTGAGACCGGCAAGGGTGACGATGATATTTCCTTCACCGAGGGAGGGAAAGAGGACGGCCGTGAACTTGGCGAATGCGACGCCCACCGCTGCAATAGTGCCGGTCTGAATGACGAGAAAGAGCGTCCAGCCGAACAGGAAGCCGACGACCGGGCTGTAGGCCTCGCGCAGAAATACGTACGCACCACCGGCCTGGGGCATCATCCCGGCGAGTTCGCCGTAGCTGAGGGCACCGATCACCGTGAGGGCACCCGTGATCAACCAGACCAGCAGAAGATAACCCGGCGACCCGACGGTCCTCGCAATGTCGGCACTGACGATGAAAATCCCCGAGCCGATCATCGATCCGATCACGATCATGGTCGAATCGAGCAACCGGAGCTCTCGTTTGAACTCGCGTGTTTCGGATGCGGGTTGTGGTTGCGGGCCGGCGGCGCTCACACGGTTGTTCCGATCAAAGATTGGCAGCTGGTTTTACCGTCTCCTCGATCGCCTGTCACCGCGCACGCATCTTGGCCAGAACGCTATGGCGCCGTCCATAGGTGAAATAGATGAGGAACCCCATCCCCAGCCAGATGATCAGCCGCCACCAGTTCTCGACCGGGAGTGAGAACATCAGGAGCAGGCAGGAGAGGATCCCCATGATCGGCACGAACGGGACGAAAGGCGCCCGGAACGGCCGTTCTGCGTGCGGATGAGTCCTTCGCATGATCAACACGGCCGTACAGACAATCACAAAGGCGAGCAGGGTTCCGATGTTGGTCAGCTCCGCCAGGATCCGGAGAGGGAGGAATGCGGCCATCATGGCCACGAACAGGCCTGTCAGGATCGTCGATTTCCAGGGAGTCCGGAACTTGGGGTGAACGGCGCCAAAGAAACTGGTCGGGACCAACCCGTCGCGGGCCATGGCGAGCATCACGCGCGGTTGGCTCAACATCATAACCAGCAGGACAGACGTGATTCCGGTGATTGCGCCGACGTCGATAAGACGCTGTGACCAGGGGAGACCCTTCTGGGCGAACGCATCGGCCACCGGGGCGTTGATGTTGATCTTGTCATACGGGATCATCCCCGTGAGGATGGCAGAGACAGCGATATAGAGGATCGTGCAGATGATGAGCGAAGCGATGATCCCGATAGGAACATCGCGGTGTGGTTTCCTGGCCTCTTCCGCATGTGTCGAGACGGAATCGAAGCCGATGTATGCGAAAAAGATAATGGCCGCGCCTGCCAGAATTCCCAGCGGAGCGCCGCCCGAACCCGTCTGGCCGAAGAGGGTATGCCCGAAGAAGCTCACTCCGGTGTAACCGAACGGTGCAAACGGGACCCAGTTCTGGGGATCCACGTAGAACGCTCCCACGGCGATCACGAAGAGGACGATAGCCAGCTTCACGATAACCATACCGGCATTGATTCCCGCGCTCTCCCTGATTCCTTTGACCAGGATGAATGTAATGATGGCAGTAATGATAATCGCGGCCACGTCGAAATACGCGCCGGTGGCAAAGAAGCGGCCTGTGCCAGGGTCAAAATCGAACGGTGCGTTCCCGAACGCATACGGGACTTTAATGCCGAAGCTCGACAGCAGATCCTGAAAGTGGGCGGACCAGCCGTGGGCAACGGTGGAAGACCCGACGGCATACTCAAGGACAAGGTCCCATCCGATAATCCACGCCATTAACTCGCCGAGGGTTGCGTAGGCGTAGGTGTAAGCGGACCCCGCAACGGGCGCCATCGACGCGAATTCGGCATAGCACAAGGCGGCAAAAATGCAGGCAAACCCCGCCGCGACAAACGAGAGGATGAGCCCCGGTCCGGCCTTGTCGTGCGCCGCAACGCCCGTGAGCACGAAAATCCCCGTCCCGATGATCGCTCCCACTCCGAGGCTCGTCAGCGTTACGGGGCCGAGAACACGTCGCAGGCGATTCTCGCCCCTCATTTCCTCCAGCAGAAGGCTAAGAGGTTTCTTTGCAAAAAGCGGGTTTCCCATCTGATTCCTCTACTGGTGAGTGAAGGGACGCAGGTCACATTCCGCCTTTCAGCCCCCGGACACATTGCGCGAAACAGACGGGCCGGGCCACAGAAAGCGGAAGACGTGTATCAACACTGAAACATGAGGTCCTCGTGATTCTTACCCTCCCTCAAGAGATGTCCTTGCCGGCATCTGAGGAAGCTGCAGGTTTCACCCTCGTCTTCATTTTGTGCTGGAGGTACTTCACGAGCATCGGAAGGACCGACGCAAAAACGATGATCGCGATGATGTATTCGATGTGTCGCTCGATGCCCGGGATGGACCGACCGAGAAAGTACCCGAGGAGGGTCATACTGAGAACCCAACCTATGCCGCCCGCGATGTTGAACATCGCAAAGCGCCGGTACTTCATCTCGCCGATACCCGCCACGACCGGCGCAAAAGTCCTCGCGAACGGCATGAAACGGGCAAGAACGATGGTGATGCCGCCGTACTTCTCGTAGAACTCCTTCGTCTTGATCAGATGATCCCGCCGGAAGAGGCGGGACTGAGGCCGGTTATACAATGCATGGCCGGTCCGGAGCCCGATGAAATATCCCGTTGCATCCCCGGTTACAGCGGCGATGCAGAGAAGGACGTTCAGCAGGACGATATCCATCTGTCCACGTGAAGCAAAGAGTCCAGCAGTGACGAGGAGCGAATCCCCTGGAAGGAAGAATCCGATGAGCAGTCCCGTTTCCGCAAAGATGATCGCAAAGAGACCCACATATCCTCCCCAGACGATAATCTCCTCGAGTGTAGGGAGTTGGGGAAGCAGAAGGGCTGTCAGGTTCTCCAAGAGAAATTCCCGGTCAGTTAGATTCCAAAAAGGAGTTTGATTGCCCAGAGCAACAGGAATATGCCGACGACAAATCCGATAATCCCAATGGCGACACGTGCGCCAGACTGCGGTTTCTGCTCGTTCTGCTTAATGTCAGACATGGATACTCTCCTCGAGTTGAACAGACGGTTCGTGAAGTACCTGAACGGTTTGTCATCGGGGAAAGTTACAGGTCTGACGATGATGTCTGGGTGTACAGAATGAGCAACGACAGGGGGGTGTGTCTGAGGGGTGCGGAAATGCTTCCTGTGAACCGGAGCCATGAATCTGGGGGGGCGTCACTGTTCACCGATGCCAGCGTAATAGAAACAGTCGCCGCTTGGTGATTCTTCCCGCGCTGTTCGAGGAGGACGGACGAACACCCGTTCTGAATTGGCGCAAACCCCGGGGTGCCTGCCCGTATCGGATCATCTTCGGCCGAGACGCTTCTGCTTGCCAGGAGTGTCAGCAGGATTGTTACGGCGAGGACGGCCCCAGGAGCGCCGGGTCGCAGAAACGAGAGATGTCCGAAATAGCCTCTGTGTGTCATAGAATATCGAAAAAGATACAATCTTTCGCCTTAAGAGACAACAGGAAACTCCGTTCTTGACACTGCAAGCGCGCCGGCGTATCTTCTGGTTCATGTCCGGAGGAAATCTGATGGATGATGTGACGGCACGGAGCGGAACAGAAACGAACAGGTCGCCGCAGCTTGCACGGCGGCTCGGCCTGACGTCCGCAGTCATGGTGGTGATTGGATCTGTCATTGGTTCAGGGATCTTCCTGACCCCCCAGAGCATTGCGGCCACAGTCCAGGTTCCCGGCGTCATGATCTTCGTCTGGATACTGACCGGCGTCCTGACCCTGGCCGGCGCTCTCACAAACGCGGAAATCGCCAGCGAGATTACTGATGCAGGGGGGCAATACGTCTTCTTTCGTGTCCTGTATGGAGATCTGACGGCCTTCCTCTACGGCTGGTGTACATTCATCGTTTACCAGACCGGTTCCATCGCGGCGTTGGCCGTAGCGTTCGCCAGGTACTTCGGATACTTCGTTGATCTGCCGCACCTGGGGCCCGACCTCGAAGCATGGAAGCTCCCGCTGGTCGGGAACATCTACCCGCTCGCTGATATCGGCGTCAAGCTGGTTGCCATAGGTGCGATCGTCCTACTTGCTGCTGTCAACTACTT
>DAIUKN010000254.1:0-4882 GCA_036848195.1 Bacteroidota bacterium | reverse complement strand
CCGGAAATACTGGATCGCGATGACAGCCGGCTTCTTGAAACCGTGCAGAGCGAGCTCCGGGGAATCATGGGAGTGAAAGGAGACCCCGTCCTCTCCCGCGTCATCCGCTGGGAGCGAGCGATTCCGCAGTACAATCTCGGGTACGGCGAGATCATCGACGAGATCAACAGGACGGAAGAGCGCCATCCGGGGCTTTTTTTCTGCAGCAACTACCGGGGAGGGATCGCCGTCGGAGATTGTGTGATGAACGGCGAAAAGATCGCCGGACGAATTCGAACGCATCTAACGAGTCCATCATTGTGAGGTGAAGTCATGAGCATGAACCCACCCTCCATCGCTCCCTATCCGATCGCCCGGCTCCGCCGGCTCAGGATGAACGAGACACTCCGCGGCATGGTACGGGAGACGGAACTCTCGAAAAAGGATTTCATCTATCCGCTTTTCGTCGTGCCGGGGAAGAACGTAAAGAGGGAGATCTCCTCGATGCCCGGGGTGTACCAGATGTCGATCGATCAGACCGTCCGGGAGTGCGAGGAGGTGTACGCACTTGGCATTCCGGCGGTCATTTTCTTCGGAATTCCTGAATCGAAAGATGAGGTTGGGTCGGGGGGATACGATGAGCACGGGATTGTGCAGGAAGCCCTGCGGGCCGTCAAGAAGGAAGTCCCGGGGCTGTACCTGATCACCGACGTCTGTCTCTGTGAGTACACGTCGCACGGCCACTGCGGAATTGTCCGTGGGGACGAGATCGTGAACGACGCCTCGGTCGAGCTCCTTGCCCGGGAAGCTTTGACCCACGCCCAGGCGGGAGCCGACATGGTGGCGCCGTCAGACATGTTTGATGGACGCGTGAGCGCAATCCGGACCGCTCTCGACAAGAACGGATTCCTGAATACACCGATCATGTCGTACGCTGCGAAGTACGCGTCCGGTTTCTACGGACCGTTCCGTGAAGCGGCGGAGAGCACGCCGAAATTCGGTGACCGCCGGTCGCACCAGATGGACCCGGCCAACGCCGATGAGGCCTTGCGGGAGGTGGCGCAGGACATTCAGGAGGGGGCGGACATTGTCATGGTGAAGCCGGCCCTTCCGTATCTCGATATTGTCTATCGGGTGAAGGAGCGGTTCGGGATGCCGACCGCCGCATACAACGTCAGCGGCGAATTTTCCCTCGTCAAAGCCGCCGCAAAGATGGGGTGGATCGATGGGGAGAGAGTGATGATGGAAATGCTCACGGGGATCAAACGGGCGGGGGCCGATCTGATTCTCACCTACTTCGCCAAGGACGCGGCACGATTCCTCGATCGTCGATAACGTCATGGCCATGAATTCCTCAAGATCTGACGCCCTCTTTGAAAAAGCCAAACGCCTGATTCCCGGCGGCGTGAACTCCCCTGTGCGCGCGTTCCGCTCGGTCGGGCGGAACCCGCTGTTTATTGCCCGGGCCGAAGGGGCGCTGCTCTGGGATGTCGACGGGAATGCGTTCATCGACTACGTCGGCTCCTGGGGACCGATGATCCTCGGCCATGGACATCCGCGGGTTATTGAAGCGGTAAAGCGCGCTGCGTCGCTGGGGACGAGTTTCGGCGCCCCCTCGGAAATGGAAGTCCGGATGGCCGAACTGATTACGACAGTCGTTCCATCGGTTGAAGTGGTCCGGATGGTCAACTCGGGCACCGAGGCTACCATGAGCGCCATCCGGCTGGCACGGGCATTCACGAAGAGGGAAAAAATCATCAAGTTCGAAGGGTGCTACCACGGACACGGAGATGCGTTCCTGATCAAGGCGGGATCCGGGGCAATGACCTTGAGTGTACCCGACAGCCCGGGGGTTCCATCGGCTGTCGCGGCGGGGACACTCTCGGCGGAGTTCAACAGCCTGGAGTCCGTGGAACGGCTTCTGGCCAATAACCGGGGCGAGGTTGCCGCATTGATTGTGGAACCGGTGGTGGGGAACATGGGTTGTGTTCCTCCGCAACCGGGATTCCTCGAAGGACTCCGCTCCCTTTGCACCCGGGAAGGAGTAGTGCTGATCCTGGATGAGGTCATGACCGGGTTCCGGCTTGCCCCCGGCGGCGCCCAGCAGCTCTTCGCCGTCAGACCGGACCTGACGACGCTCGGCAAGATCATCGGCGGTGGACTTCCGGTCGGTGCGTATGGCGGGCGGAGAGACATCATGTCGATGGTCGCACCGAGCGGGCCCGTGTACCAGGCCGGCACTCTATCCGGGAATCCCCTTGCCATGACGGCCGGGTTCGAAACCCTCTCCGCGGTGATGGAGGATCCGGAGTTCTATTCGAAGCTCGATGCCAGGTCCGCCCGGCTCGCCGACGGAATCGGACGGAATATTTCGTCGCTCGGCCTCCCGTTGTTGCAGAATCGGGTTGGGTCCATGTCAACCCTCTTCTTCACATCAACCCCCGTCGTGAACTACCAGACCGCGCTCACCGCCGACACGAAACGGTTCGGCATCTATTTCCGATCGATGCTGGAACAGGGGATCTACCTTGCCCCGTCGCAATTTGAGGCCGGATTCGTCTCCGCCGCGCATACAGACCAGCAGATTGATCAGACCATTGCCGCTAACCGGGTCGCTCTGCTGGCCGCGTTTGCCCGGCAAGCTCCCTGAAGCTCCTCGACGGGGCACATGTCCTGCTCGCCCCCGGGTCGATGGAGAAGCCGTTCTCCTCTCCGGTGGTGACCTGCCGCGCGGAAGGGGGGAAGGTCAAAACGATCATGCATCAGATCCAACCGAAACATCCGCTTTGGTACCGTCTGGCTGTTCCGTTGGCCGTTCTCGGATTCGCCACGCAGGGCCTGTCGTGCCAGAGTCCGCAGAATCCGAACAGACTCGCCACGGTTCTCCGGAACGTCAGCATCTATGAGGCGCAGGATGAGTACTGTGCGTGGCCGGACATTGCGAGGACTGCCTCCGGGGAGTTGATCGTGGCGTTCTGCCGTTCGGAGGAGCACCTGGGTCCGGACGGACAAATTCTCCTGAGCCGGTCCACCGACAAGGGTGCAACGTGGCAGGGTCCGGAGGTAATCTTCGATACCGCCATCGATGATCGGGAATCAGGTTTGACCCCTCTCTCCGGTGGCCGCATCCTTGGACATTTCTGGTCGACCTTCCATACGCCGGAGGGCTATAGAGCTCTGGAACCCGATTCGTACGAAGGGCCGGTGCTGGCTCGCTGGGTCAGGCGAGTTCAGGAACCCGCCTATCTCGCTGCGAAAGAGAGTCAGGGTGCCTGGTGCGCGCTGACGGCCGATGGCGGCGAGTCGTGGTCGAAACCGGTGCGAGGGAAGGACGCGATCCACGGTGGAATCCAGTTAACGGTCGGCTCGATACTGGTCGCGTCGTACCGTGAATACGGAGACAGCGTGGCCGTCTACGTGTCCGAAGCTCCGTTGGCTTCCTGGCGACGGACCGCCATTGTCTCTTCTCCGCACCCGGAGAGTCTTTCTTTCGGCGAGCCCCATGTCCTGCAGCTCGAATCCGGCCGCGTCATCATGATGATCCGCGCGACCGCGAAGCCGTACAACGACCAGGATCCGAGATGCCTGTTGTGGGAAACATATTCTGACGATAACGGGGAGAGTTGGGCAAAGCCATTTGCCACGCCCCTCTGGGGATTCCCGCCGCACCTAACACTTCTCTCGGACGGCAGGGTACTCTGCTCGTACGGGTACCGGAGGCCTCCGTACGGCATCCGTGCATGCGTGAGCGAGGACGGCGTGACGTGGAAAACCAAAGACGAGAGAATACTCGTCGATGATGCGCCCAACGCCGATCTTGGCTATCCGTCTTCGATTGAACTGGAACCGGGCGTTCTGCTGACCGTGTACTACCAGCCCGATGTCCCGGCCGGGACGGTTCAGCGGATGAAGCCGCCAGACCCGGGCAGGGTGAAACCGGGAATACTTGGAAGAGTGTGGAAGCTGGGGGAGAAGGATTCAGAATAAATACTGAGAAACCGCTTCGCTGGCGAAGGATTGGCAGGGGATGATGGGAGAACTTAGAGCTGAGAACCGGTGTTCTGTACGTACAGACAACCACGCGAACTGGAACCGATGCTTCACAGGGGAATATCCGCAACACTTGTCGTAGCCGCCATTCTTCTCGGCTCCTCCTGCGGGGGCTCGTCGTCGAAGGAAAACAATGCTATGGCTCAGGTCTCCACCGCGGGGAAAGTGAATGCCCCCGATTTCCCCGCCGGTCTTGAATGGCTCAACACCGATCACCCGCTCTCCATCAGAGACCTGCGGGGAAAGGTGGTGTTGCTTGACTTCTGGACCTACTGCTGCATCAACTGCATGCATGTCATCCCGGAGCTGAAGCAGCTCGAAGCGAAATATCCGAATGAACTCGTCGTGATCGGCGTCCATTCCGCCAAGTTTACAACGGAGCAGGGGACTGAGAACATCCGGCAGGCCATCCTGCGGTACGGGCTGGAGCATCCGGGGGTGAGTGACAAGGACTTTCAGGTCTGGAACAGCTATACGGCGAACTCGTGGCCGACATTCATGATTATCGATCCTGACGGGAAGGTCGTCGGCCGCCACTCGGGGGAGGGGGTTTTCGAGCTGTTTGATGGAGTGATCGGGGGTATTGTCAAGGAGTTCGACGCCCAGGGGAAAATCAACCGGACGCCGCTCAGGCTCGCACTCGAAAAGGACCGGGCACCGAAGTCTCTCTTCTCGTTCCCCGGGAAGATCGCCGCGGACAGCGCCGGGCAAACGCTGTACGTTACCGACTCCAATCACAACCGGGTCATCATTCTCTCGTCCTCGGACTTTTCTGTTCTCGATGTCGTGGGTGACGGGACTGCAGGAATGGTGGATGGTTCGTTTCAGGATTCCCGCTTCAACAAGCCGCAGG